>NZ_JAODZS010000016.1:0-104213 GCF_029835375.1 Morganella sp. GD04133
CGGTGAGGTTTTTTTATGTCTGTAAAACAGAATTGTGGCGGAAACCGGTAAACTATGAATATAATTTGCTCATTATTTAAGGAGTAAGTTATGTCTCAGAATATTTATGATAATCCGGATTTTTTTGCTGGTTATGCCACACTGCCCCGCTCAGCAGAAGGGCTGGACGGTGCGCCTGAGTGGGCCGCCATGCAGGCATTGCTGCCGCCTCTGGCCGGAAAATCAGTGATCGACCTGGGTTGCGGCTATGGCTGGTTCTGCCGCTGGGCAAAAGAGCAGGGTGCTGCCCGGGTGACCGGTTTTGATCTGTCAGAGAAAATGCTGGCGAAAGCCGCATCGATGACTACGGATCCGGATATTACCTGGCTGCGCGCCGATCTTGAGACACTGCAGATACCGGCAGCACAAAGCGATGTGATTTACAGCTCGCTGGCACTGCACTATATACGTGATATTCCGGCTCTCTTTGCCACATTGTATCAGGCGCTGGTCGCGGGCGGCAGTCTGGTTTTTTCCGCAGAACACCCGATCTATACGGCTCCTGTCATTCAGAACTGGTGTACGGACAGTGCGGGTAATAAAGCCTGGCCGGTCAATCAATATCAGCAGGAAGGCGTCAGGATCAGCAACTGGTTTACCGATGGTGTGGAAAAGCAGCACCGGAAATTATCCACCTGGATAAATGCGCTGATCACAGCCGGTTTTGACATCACCGCCATCGATGAGTGGGGGCCGTCAGCAGCACAGATTGCCGCCAATCCGGCGCTGGATGAAGAAAAAGAACGACCGATGATCTTTCTGCTCAGCGCCCGCAAGCCGGAATAATGGCTGACGGGCGGGTTTGCTCCGCAGTTTACAGCGTTAATTTATGCTTTCTTATCAGCACAAACAGACCGGCAACCGCCGCGAGGATAAGGAACCAGGCAAGATAAGTATGCAGCGGCAGGGCAAGGATTGCCGCGCTGACAAAATACCCCGCAGATACAATAATACTTCCCCATATGGCCCCGCCGAGAATATTCAGTACAAAAAATTTCAGCGGATTAATACCGGCGGCGCCGATAATAACGGGGCCGATAGTTCTTAATCCGTAAGCGAAACGTATTCCGATAATAATCAGGCTTTCACGGCGGTGAATAATCTGCTGCAGGCGGGCTATTTTATCAGTATGTTTATGAATACGGGGCAGGATCCGGTTTCCGGCAAAATAACCGGTAAAAAACAGAATATTGTCACTGATAATTCCGCCGAGGGCGGCCACCAGCATCACTTTCGGGTAGGATAATAACTGATGGTGTGCGGCAATGCCGGATAAAAATGCAGCGGTTTCCCCTTCTATCATGGTGCCGAAGAAGGTTGCCCAATAGCCGTATTCTGCAATCCAGTGTGTCAGTAATGCTTCCATCAGCCACTCCGTTTAAAATAAACCGGCAGAAATATTAATGCATAATCCCAGTATCGCCATATTAAAAATAAAAGAGACGACGGATTGCATTAATACGGCGCGGCGCATCGGGGAGGACGCAATTTCCACATCGGCAGTCTGCGAGGCGACGGCAATCGTAAATGAAAAATACATAAAATCAGAGTAACCGGGTTCCGCCGGTCTGTCAGGAAATAACAGCCATGGTTTTTCCTGTTGCGGGTTGGTGTAATAAAGGTGCGCATAGTGCATGGTAAATCCGGCCGGTAATAACAGCCAGGAGGACACTAATGTGGATGCGGTCAGAATATACTGGAAAGCTTTATCATTACCGGTCAGATTACCATGCCCGCCGAGGGCAAAAAAGAGCACCAGTAAACTGACACAACACCCGGCCAGCAGGAAAAACATCACCATGCGGGCGCTTTCATCCTCAATTTTAGTCAGCTTACGGATATCTTTTACTTTCTTATTAATGATCCGCTCAAAAAGACACAGCAGGTATACCCAGGAGAAGGCATTCCAGCTGAGGATCAGGCACATCAGTGTACTCTGTCCGGGCAACAGGGCAAAAAAAGTCACAAACGCGACCAGCAGGGAGATAATAAAACGCGGACGCGAGTGAAAAGCGTGCCGGAAAATATGCGTAATGCGAATACCATAGCGCAACATACCAGTATCCTGTTCAGAAAAATGACATTTTATTATACCAAATATCCGGCAGCAGGGGCGGTATCACTTTTTCGGATATGTACTTTTTATATACTGATTACCTCTGTCATTTAAAGTGTCTTTCCATGAGCATAACATTTCTTATTGTCATGTTTTTTGTCGCCGTGGCCGCCGGATTTATCAACGTGGTATCAGGCGGTGGTGGTTTTCTGTCGATTACCGCGCTGCTGATTTCCGGGTTACCGCCTGCTAACGCACTGGCAACAAATAAGATGCAGGCTCTGGGCAGTTCATTAACATCCGGTGTTTATTTTTTGCGCCAGGGGCGGATTGATTTAAAAAATAATAAATGGGTCTTTATTGCGACATTTTTCGGTGCCGCAGCCGGCACGATTTTTGTGCAGTTTATTGATCCGACTTTTCTGAAAAAATTACTGCCGGGATTAATTATCGGTGTCACGCTGTACTTTATTTTTGCGCCTGACATCACTAAATCCAAAGAAAAACAGCGTGTTTCCTTTTTTCTGTTTTCATTTATCTGCGGCGGCGGTGTCGGATTCTATGACGGATTTTTGGGTGCCGGCGCCGGGACATTTTATACCATCAGCTATATGCTGCTGTTAGGATACCGGATCGATAAAGCGCAGATTCATTCTAATTTTCTGAACCTGGCTTCCAATACCTCGTCGGTTATCTTTTTTATCGCGGGCGGTAAAATGATGTGGTCGCTGGGATTACTGATGTTTGCCGGACAGGCAATAGGTGCGCGGCTGGGCGCCGGTGTTGTACTGAGTTCCGGGCTGAAAGTAATAAAACCGATGATTATTCTGGTCTCTGCCGGGATCAGCACCAAAATGTTATTTGATATGTATTTTTAACAGGGACAGGACAATGTTGAATAAAGCTATTTTCAAAGCAGGGATGTTATTTTTTTCTTTTTCTTTTTTCTGTGCCGCGCAGACAGATACAGCCGCAGGGACAAAATCACCGGAAGAATACGACGCACTTCAGGCGATGATCATTAAAAATGAGAGTCAGTTACTGCCGATCCGGTTTGACCCTTTCACCCTTCTGACTGAGGTCACCCGGGAGAATAACGTGATTATCCTGAATTATCAGGTTAGCGGTCTGCCGCCGGAATTGTTCAGAGAAGAACAGGCGATAAATAAAATGCAGGGCATCCTGACAGCAAAATATTGTCAGGACTCGGCGATCATGCGGTTATGGCAGCTGGCATTTCCCGCCGGGCTGCAGCATAACTATTTTTCGGACGGTACCCGGGTGATGCAGATAAATATCAAACCATCAGATTGCGGGGTGTAAATTTGTCATTGTGCTTTTCTGTATCACTGTAGAATTTAATAATCATTCTGCGGTTATAACGGGGAGGAGCCGGCGGGCATCTTACTTTCCGCAAAATACGCACAGCATCCCGGGCATTGCATCTTTCATCACAGGTATTTTTCGTTATTTTTACCGGATAGGCTCTTCCCGTGGTGTCTGTCCGGTAAATAAGATGAATTTCACCGTCGCCGGATTGCCCGGCGATATCTTCAGGGATTAACTGCCCGCTGTATTTACACTGGCCGATAGCCGTAATATCTATTTTCGCCTGTGCGGCAGATATCATTACTAAAAGCAAAAGCAGGGAATATCTCAGCAAAATGATCTCCGTCAGCGGGTGATATAATCGTGATTACCGTAACATATTGCCATAATCTGTTCTTTTATCCACTGGTGTCCGGAGTGTTGCACGATAACGTCTTAATCCAAAGGCATGGTCTGTACAGGCATTGTGCTTTATACTGCGCGCTGTAATGACTCAGCAACAGATGATTAAGCAGGTGGTAACGGCGATGAACGGAACAATCACAACATGGTTTGAAGATAAAGGCTTTGGGTTTATCAAAGATGAGAACGGGGATAACCGTTATTTTCACGTGGTTAAGGTCGCCAATCCTGACCTGATTAAGAAAAATGCCGCCGTGACCTTTGAACCCGGTACCAATAACAAAGGGCTGTCAGCCTACGCGGTAAAAGTGGTACCGGAAAGTAAATACATTTTCATCGCCGGTGAACGTATTAAACTGACGGCCATTAAGTCCTTCGTGGTTTACAGTGAGGAAGAAGCGGCAGATACCGGGATTGATAAAGAGAATGTAGTACTGTCTGTCGGTGTGCTGATGAACAACATCAAACCAAAATCCGCCGGCCCGGCCGAAATGCGTACACTCAGAAAACTCGCGATTACCACACAGCACGGAAGTACTCTGAACTTCTCTGAAGATGAAATCGATATTGATGAAACGGTGAAAATGCTTAAGGTGTGATGGCTTGCGAATTACAGGCACAAAAAAACCAACCCTAACAGGTTGGTTTTCTTATAAAAAGACTGGTCGGCATGACAGGATTTGAACCTGCGACCCCCGACACCCCATGACGGTGCGCTACCAGGCTGCGCTACATGCCGAATACTACCTATACTACTGTTTTCTTTGATTAAAGCAAGACAGCACTGTGCCGGTTGCGTTTTTTTTGTCCGGGGATCAGTGAGTGTCGATAAAGCGTTTTTGTTCAGTCAGCACCTGAAGTAATTCAGCCATATCCGGTTTGGCATTGCGGATCTTTTCGTTATTCTCATCAAAGCGCTGATATTTACCCTGTGTTGTCAGCAGTGAGGCAGAGTCTGGTTTGATAATCACCAGATTGCTGTTATCGCCGGTAAATATCCGTGGTTTACGCCGTGTGGCGCTGAACAAATCATCACCCTGAGTGTATTCCCCCGGCGGATTGCTGACGTGCAGCAGGCGCTGCATCAGGGTTGCCATGATATCCGGATGTGCGGTCAGTTTGCTGATAGTCTGCGCCGGGGTATCCGGCCAGTGAATAATCAGCGGAACACGCAGCTGGTCACGGTTGAATTTGCCATCAGTGACCCAGTTGTCCTGCAGTTTTGCCATGCTGTCACCGGTACCGGCGGTGATGACAATAACGGTTTTATCCCACTCGCCGCGTACACGGATATCCTGAATCAGTGTGCCCAGCGTGTTATCAATATTCGTCATATCCGGGGCGGAATGACCATCCGGTAACGGGGTGCTGAGGTTAATCAGCGCAAACCACGGCTGATCTTTACGGGTCTGTTTCAGCCAGAGTGACCAGTGTTCTGCCACATCCGCAGAGGCGGTGGCTGTCCCGCGCTTGTCCTGCCCGTCACGCAGCGGCGGCAGGCTGTAATCCGCCAGCAGGGCATAGCGGAAGAGCGGGGAGGCAAAGTTTTCCGTTGAGAAGAATCCGGTCTGATAATTCTGAGCACTCAGTGCGGTCATCAGGGCAGACGGAACACGTCCGTTGAGGATGCCGTCATAATAAGTGCCGGAGATACCGTAATAGAGCCCGAACTGTGCCCGTTCCGGATTGATTTCACTGCTGTAGTGCTGTGTGAATTGTGTACTTTCCTGTGCAAACCGGTTCAGGTTCGGCATGGTCTTATCAATATCTTCCCGGCTCAGCGAGGTGAGGGTGATAAGCAGTAAATTATAGCCGCTGCCATTGTCTGCATAAGTCAGTTTATTGATCGGGTATTCAACGCCCTGGGCGGTCGGGTCGCCGTGCAGAAGCAGTTGCTGCTCATAACTGGTGCTGTCGAGCAGGCCGTGGCGCTCCAGGAATTTGCGGGCAGTCATCGGGTAAGATACCGGCAGATTATAGCGCTGCATGGTGACCGGACGGTAGAAATTGGCATCCGCCCAGATATACATAATATGAGAGGTAATAAAGGCGGTGATAAATACCACCGCAATGGGTTTACCGAATTTTTGCCGGTTCAGGCTGCGCAGTTTTTGCCAGCTCCAGGTGCCGAACAGCATCTCGACCAGAAAAATAACCGGGATCGCAATAAAGACAAACTGCCAGCGCCGCGCCATTTCCCCTTGTTCCGGGTTCACGACCAGATCCCACACCACCGGGTTTAAATGCAGGCGGAACTGTTCATAGATGCCGATATCAAACAGCAGCAGTGTCAGCCCCGCTGTACCCAGGGCGGCCGATAAAAAGCGCAGCAGCCGTTGCGACATCACCACAAAGGTGAGCGGGAACACGATCAGCAGATAGAGAGCAAACGCCAGGAAACTGAAATGTCCCAGCCAGCTGGTGATGGCGTAAATACGGCCAATCAGTGTATCCGGCCAGTCAGAAATAAACAGGTAACGGCTGCTGAGCGCGAGACTCAGCAGAATATTAAACAGGGTGAACCAGTGCCCCCAGCTTATCATCTGAGAGACTTTGTCACCGTATTTCGGACGATACGTTACCATAGAATTTCGTCGTCAGCCGGTATGCGGTCAGTGCGCTTTATCTTCACTGACGGAAGATTGCAGGGCACGGGCGAAGGATTCAGCAATATGAGCGCGTTGTGACGGCGCAACACTGGTATTGATGAGATTGGTCACCATATTTCCTAACACCATAAGAGACAGGTCAGTCGGTGTCCGGTTTTTTTCCAGCACACTGACCAGCTCAGCCAGTAATTTTTCAACGTGTTCATCACTGTAGCGGGATGATTGCGGCATAAACGTAGATATCCTGATTGTACAAAGCTCTATATCATAACTGATGAGCGTTCGTATTTCTGCTTTTTGCGGAAAATTATTTCAATTATGGATCCGGTTACGCAGGGAATACGTCATTTTCAGTATGCACGCCGCGGATTATCCTGTCTTGTCACATTCTCCTGTCATTGTGACTTGCGCACAGATTGCAACGGTGTTTGAATACGCGCAAACGAGGCCGAAGGAGTAAAAGATGAGTCTGGATATCATTCAGATTGCGTTACATCAGCTGATTAAACGCGACGAACAGACACTGGAAGTGGTGCTGCGGGACACACCACTGGAAAAGACCGCCATTGTTGAGGAAATGATGGCTGAACTGCACCGGGTCTACAGTGCGAAAAGCAAAGCGTACGGTGTGTTTAATGAAGAGAGTGAGCTGTCTGCCGCACTGCGCCTGCAGCGGCAGGGCGAGGAAGAATTTCACGCCTTTACCCGTGCGGCAACCGTCCGCCTGAAGGATGAACTGGCAAAATACCCGTTTGCCCAGGGCGGTGTGGTGTTGTTTGCCCATTACCGTTATCTGGCGGTGGAATATCTGCTGGTCGCGGTACTCGACAACTGCCAGAGCATGCTGGTCAATGAGAGCCTGGAACTTAACAGCACCCATTATCTGGATATCCCGCATGCGGATATTATCGCCCGTATTGACCTGACCGAATGGGAAACCAATCCGGAATCCAGCCGTTACCTGACGTTCCTCAAAGGCCGGGTCGGGCGCAAAGTGTCCGATTTCTTTATGGATTTCCTCGGTGCCGCAGAAGGCTTTAATGCCAAAATCCAGAACAAAGGCCTGCTACAGGCGCTGGATGATTACTGTGAGGAAGCACAGGCGGACAAACAGGCGCGTCAGTCTTACCGCAAACAGGTATTTGATTACTGCACGGAGCAGTTACAGAGCGGTGAAGAGATTCAGCTGACAGAGCTGTCTGCGGAACTGCCGCCGCTGGGTGAGCAGAGCTTTGCGCAGTTTACTCAGGAAAAAGAGTACGGGCTGGAGGATTCTTTCCCAGCCGATCGCAGCACATTGCGTCAGCTGACAAAATTTGCCGGCAGCGGCGGCGGGCTGACCATTAATTTTGATGCAATGTTACTGGGTGAGCGGATTTTCTGGGATGCGGCCACGGATACCCTGACGATTAAAGGGACACCGCCGAACCTGCGGGATCAGTTACAGCGCCGTGGTAATAAAGGATAGTGAGAGCAGAAATAAATAACGCCGCAAAAGCGGCGTTATTTACTCGGCGTCCCGATTAAAGCTCGATAGGTGGCGTAATTAAGCGCGCAGGAAATCGATGTGTGTCAGTTTTGGCTTGAACGGATGACGCTGTACAGCCTGTACTTTCACTTTGGTTTCTTTACCATCGATAACCAGGTTCAGAACTTCGTAAAATTCTGCTTTAGCTTCCTGGTTGATCAGGACGTCGTGGTCCAGTTCGATGGAAACAGGTTCCTGGTTGCCACCATAAACGATAGCAGGGAACTTGTTTGCGCGGCGCAGGCGGCGGCTCGCACCCTTACCCTGCTCTTTACGTAATTCAGCATTGATAGTTAACATAGCTTTTCTCTTTAACAAGAGTAAAAAAAATCTTTGCTACAGGCGACCCAGCAGCAAAGTCGGTATTTGGCTTCAGCAGGGTTACCCGTGATGAAGCGGCGTGCATTTTACCGAAAATGCGGACAAACGGCAAACGAAACCCGGCGTAAAACCTAAAAAGCAGCACGCCGGGTCAGGCCAGACTGTCGGATTTGCGGAATCGGCCCTGATAATCAAAGATTTTTTCGCGGATTTGCCAGTAGTTCTCTTTTTTGCGTGAGACAACAAAATCCGGGTAACGCAGCAGCATCTGCTGACGGATAACCGATTCCGCATCCTGCCACTGAAACGGCACGCCGGGGGCGCGCAAATGTTGTGCCAGAAACTGTTTTTCAAAGACAAAACGCTGTGCCGGGGTGGTCAGGCGGAAACGCTCACTGACGGTGGTGCCGTCTTCATCGTAATAATTGATGGTCAGCCATTCACCGCGATTATCCTGCCCGGCAGAAAGCGCCATACCACCACAGCGCAGCACCAGCGCATCTTTCAGGCGCAGCGCGGCTTTCAGCATATCATCCGGGTCACTGAGAACTTCATCACAGTGGCTGCAGCGCCGGGCGGCAATATCATTTTCCCCGTTACAGGACGGGCAGAGTTTAAAACGGAACCGGAAATCACACTGATGACGGGCGGATTTATCATCCGCATCAATAATTCCCTGACAGCGGCGGCCGTAGTGTTCGATGATATGTCCGTCGTCGGTACATAATCCCCAGAACAGGTTGGCAAAACCGCATAACGGGCAGAACACCTGCACCGGCTGGCTTTTGCTGTTCGGTTTATGATTGCCGACTTCCGGCATATAGAGGTCATGCGGGTTTCCGGCGTAATCGAGGATCAGACACTCCGTTTTCCCGGGAGACAGACGCAGGCCGCGCCCTGCAATTTGCTGGTAGAGGCTGACAGACTCTGTCGGGCGCAGAATGGCTATCACATCCACATGCGGGGCATCAAACCCGGTGGTGAGCACGGAAACGTTGACCAGATAATGCAGCTGCCGCGCTTTGAAATTGCGGATTATCGTTTCCCGCTCTGCGGACGGGGTATCCGCGCTGACCAGCGCCGCGTCGCCCGGCGGCAGCAGTGACACAATTTCCGCCGCGTGCTCCACGGTGGCGGCAAATATCATGCAACCCTGACGGGGCGCGGCATACTCAATGATCTGGCGGACAATACGCGGTGTGATCCGCTTTTGTTTTTTCACTTCCCGTGCCAGTACCTGCGAGTCAAACATCCCGGCGGCGCTGACCGGCACCTGTGAAAAATCATATTGCAGCACCGGCATATCCAGCCGCTGCGGCGGCACCAGATACTGATGGCTGACCATATAACGCAGCGGCAGTTCATAGATACAATCGCGGAAGAAGCATTCATGATCGCCGCGGATCATGCCATGATAGTGATACTGATAGATCCAGCCGCTGCCCAGCCGGTACGGTGTGGCAGTCAGGCCGAGAATGCGCAGGGCCGGATTATTTTTCTGCAGATGCTGTATCACCTGCTGATACTGGCTGTCTTCGCTGAGGCTGATCCGGTGGCACTCATCAATAATCAGCAGGGAAAATTTGCCGTCAAAATCGGCGGTATTACGGGCGACAGACTGCACACTGCCGAAAATGACTTTTTGCGAGGACTCTTTTTGTGATAATCCGGCTGAATAGATACCGGCTTCCAGGCCGTAAGCCTGATATTTACTGTGATTCTGCTCCACCAGCTCTTTGACATGTGCCAGCACCAGGACGCGACCGTGTGCCAGTCGTGCCAGTTCGGCGATCACCAGGCTTTTTCCCGCCCCGGTGGGCAGAACAATCACCGCAGGCGAGGTATGTTTGCGGAAATAGAGCAGGGTGGCATCAACAGCCTCCTGCTGATAAGGTCGCAGGGTAAACGTCACAGAAACTCCGGCGGAACAGACAAAATCAGGGTGTCAGCATATCACACTTTAGGCGCGACAATTGACTGCATGACGGCGGATAAACAGCGGAAGCGCCGTCAGAAAGGCGCTGTGATGTTGATAGTTTGTTGTTATAATGATTACCGTGGTTATTATCGAACCAAATTCTTTCATTTTATCTGCTTATCAGCCGGCAGGATGCTGCGGGCGCGTCAGGTTTAAGAGACATTCATGCGATTAGATAAATTTCTTGCCCATCAGATGGGCATTAGCCGGAACCTTGTGGCGAGAGAGCTGCGTGCGGGGAGGGTGACTGTGGATGGTGATGTCGTGAAAAACGGCGCACTGAAGGTCAGCGCGGAGAACGAAGTGGCCTATGACGGTAATGTGATGACACATGTGACCGGGCCGCGCTATTTTATGCTGAATAAACCGCAGGGCTATGTCTGCTCAACGGATGACCCGGTTAACCCGACGATTCTTTATTTTATCGATGAACCGGTTGCCCATAAACTGCATGCCGCCGGACGGCTGGATATTGATACCACCGGGCTTGTGCTGATGACTGATGACGGGCAGTGGTCGCACCGTATCACCTCACCGAAACATCATTGCGAGAAAACCTACCGTGTTACCCTGGCTGAGCAGGTGGCGGATACGACCGCCGCGCTGTTTGAGCAGGGTGTGATGCTTAACGGCGAACAGCACCCGACCAAACCGGCAACACTTGAGATTATCACTCCGCAGGATGTGCGGCTGACGATTTCCGAAGGGCGCTATCATCAGGTCAAACGTATGTTTGCCGCTGCCGGTAACCATGTGGATGCGCTGCACCGTGAGCGTATCGGCGGCATTGTGCTGGATGACAGCCTGGAACCGGGGGAATACCGCCCGCTGACTGATGAGGAAATTCAGTCGGTTCTCTGAACACCTTTTTACTGAATTTAATACGGAGTAACAGGCGTGCAAGTGCAACGTTCGGCCTATTTCGGCCTGATTTTTATCCTGGGGCTGTTATCGATGCTGATGCCGCTGGCTATCGATATGTATCTGCCAAGCATGCCGACCATCGCCCGTGACTTTGGTGTCACTGAAGGCGATGTCCAGATGACACTCAACAGCTACCTGATCGGGTTTGCCGCCGGGCAGCTGGTGTACGGCCCGATGGCGGATGCGCTCGGCCGCAAGCCGGTGATCCTCGGGGGAACGCTGATTTTCGCGCTGGCTTCCGCCGGGTGTGCAATGTCGCAGGATATCGGTACCTTTATCGGGATGCGCGGGCTGCATGGCTTTGCAGCGGCAGCGGCAAGTGTGGTGATCAACGCCCTGATGCGCGATATATTCACTAAAGATGAATTTTCCCGCAGTATGTCGTTTGTGGTGCTGGTGATGACCGTGGCACCGCTGCTGGCGCCGATCATGGGCGGCATGATGATGCTGTGGTTCAGCTGGCATGCGATTTTCTGGACTATCATGATTGCCGCGCTGATCGCCGCGCTGCTGGTGCTGTTCTTTATCCGCGAAACCCTGCCGAAAGCGCGGCGTCAGCCGTTCCGGCTGCGGATCATGCTTGGTCAGTTTGTCACACTCTTCCGTCAGAAGCGGGTGCTGTGTTATATGGTGGCATCTGGTTTTTCCTTTGCCGGGATGTTCTCGTTTTTATCCGCCGGGTCATTTGTTTACATTCAGCTTTACGGGCTGACGGAGCTGGAATTCGGTTACTGCTTTGCGCTGAATATTGTTTTCCTCTTTATTATGACCACCATTAACAGCCGTTATGTCCGCCGCTTCGGGGCACTGAATATGCTGCGCACCGGGCTGGTGGTGCAATTGCTGGCGGGATGCTGGCTGGTACTGGCGGCATCCGCCGATCTCGGTTTTGTGGCGGTAATGATAGGTGTGGCCTGCTATGTGGGAAATATCGCTATGATCACATCGAATGCCATGGCGGTGATTCTGGATGATTATCCGCATATGGCCGGAACGGCATCATCACTGGCCGGGGTGCTGCGGTTTGGTATCGGTGCTGGTGTCGGTGCGGTGGTGGCTTCGTTTAATATGACAACCGTCTGGCCGATGATTGGTGCAATGGCGCTTTGTATTCTGGTTGCTGCCTCACTGGTGCTGTACGCACGGCGTTTCGCCTGATTTCCTTTCTCTGCTGCCGGTCCGGATGTTTCCGGGCCGGTCATTTCGGCAATATCAGTAATAGTCGAATGATTATCCCGGATAACGATTCCGTCATCGTCTGGTTGATCTGAATCATGAAAAGTTACATTGATGTAAATTTTATTTCATGACAGAAAGTAATGCATAATACTGTACGTGTTCCTCTTAATTGTATAATCAGCTGATATTTCATCGTATTTAAGGGTAAGTCAGTTGTTGCAATACGGAATTATATCCTTATTCAGTCAATTTCAGCTATATGATATAAAATAAACCAGTTGAGAATCTTAACAAAACAGTATACAAATAGAGGCAATTGGATTGATGATGTTAACATCCGGCGAAAAAACACATTGTGTTTTATTACCGGATCGGGAGTAAATCACCGGTGTTTTATCATCCGTGAACACAGAATGTTCGTTAATTCCGAGGGATTGGGTCGGAAATTTTATTTCAGATGATTCACCGGCACAGTATGACAGGATAATAGTGTGAATAGTAATGCGCTTTCAGTAGTTTCCCGCCTGCCACAGCATTACCGGCTTGCCGGTCATGATAACGGCCGCCGGTTAGAGGCGTTACCTGAATCGTTGCAGAGCAGGGAAGACAGCCTGACCGGTTTGAAATTACTGAGTCACGGCCACCACTCAACATATGATGCATTGTGCGCCATCCGGTCGCACCTGGAAGGGTTGCAGATTGACAGCCTGATCCTGACCTGGGAAGGGGAGCCGTGCCTGTTTTTACACAGTGATGATGAAAGTACCGCACTGTGTGCCCTGAAAATGGCCGGGGCGGCCATTGCAGAGAATATTTCTGCCCGTTACCCGTTCTGATGTGCTGCTTAACCGGTTTGCATAACGGGCGCTGAGAAAATTCAGAGATAAAAAAAGCTTCCTGAAAGGGAAGCTTTTTCTTTTTAAATAATACACTGCAAGGGAGTGAATGTATTATTTAATTAAACGGCGTCCGTCGTAATAACGGTTGTTCCAGTATTTATCCGTCATGTTTGAGACGATAACACCGTTTGATGTGGATGCGTGGACAAATTTGTCATTACCGACATAGATACCGACATGGCGCTGACGTTTTCCGGTTTTAAATAACACCAGGTCGCCGGCCTGTAATTTAGCGCGTTTTACGCTGGTGCCGACAGTCTGCTGTTCAGCGGTTGAACGCGGCAGTTCCATACCGAACTGGTCGAGGAAAGTCTGACGGACAAACGCGGAGCAATCAATACCCGTGCGGGTAGTGCCGCCGAGACGGTAAGCAACGCCTTTCCAACTGGCATACTGAGACATCAGTCTGGATTTTACATCGGCATTATTGACTAACTGTTCGAATTCATCCTGAGACGCTTGCAAGATAAAACCGTTTGTACGGGTTTCAGATTGAACTTGACGGGCTGAATTTGGAGATGTGCTGCATGCTGACAATGTCGCCGCGATAATCAATGCCGGAACAATCCGGGTGATATATCTCAGAATAGGTTGAGATGTGACCATGTGTGAGTTTTCCCTTGCAGTCCTTATGTGACAAGCGTCACTTTAAAAAAAACAAAACATATCAACACTAATTAAATCTGCGTATATGCACAATATGTTTATTCTGAAAACGTGCGGAACAACACGTTTAATATCCATGAACAATTACTGAGGAAAGGTTAATCCGCCACCCGTAAAGGCCTTATTATCGGTGAAATTAATCAATTCCTAATAATCGGACGGATTGATACTACATAAAGGTGTAGGAAATGGCGAGGGAAAAAGCCGGTTATTTACAAAACCTTAAATACACCGGCAAAACCATCAGAATGTGATGTCAAATATGTTTCACTAATGTGAATTTTTCTTTGTCATATCGGCCGGACGGGGCATACGGCGTACCAGAAAATTGACACACCAATCACTCAGCGGTGTCAGTAAAATCCAGGGGACTGTAATGAGTGCCAGTGACAGTGAACCGGCCATGATATCGCTGAACCAATGTGCACCGGCCATTATCCTGGGTAAGGAAAAGATAATGATCAGTAAAACCGCCGCCGCAAAATAACGCAATCCGGCATAACGCCAGACAAAAGCGGCAAAAATGATCAGCATCAGTCCGTGGTCGCCCGGAAAGCTGCTTTTTGAGGCATCTTTTGTAAAGATCCCGGTAATCTCGCTGACACGGTGAACAGAATCCAGTGCCAGTGTCGGGCTGAGGCGGTTAAAAGGAATTGCCTGTCCGGCCTGATTAATCAGTACCGCACTTATTACCATGACAACACCCGCCATCACCAGACGGCGTTTCCCGGCGCGGTCCTGCCTGCGGAAAGCCGCGTAATAAACCAGTCCCATCAGAAGAAGTGCAGCGGTATCAAACGCCCGATTATTGATGACGGCAATAAAGACAGCCAGTGAATGCTGATCGGCGAGCGGATCATTGAAAAAACGGAAGATGGCGTGATCAGGCTCTGCCCACAAACCGTGGTCAACCGGAAGGTACCAGGAAAGGAACAGCAGGGTACCGGCGAGACTGATAAAAAGCGGATATAGAATACGTTGCACGATGGTGATTTAACCTGTTTATAACATATGTAAAGCAGCCATAAGCTGTCTTTTATAGTCTGTCAGGAAAACAGACACCGTGTTTTACAAAAAAAGGGGAAAATAGGTATTAATTTTATGTGTAATTTGCCGTATAGAATAGGCAGGCTATAATTTTTCTAAAGAAGAATTTTAAGATAATAAGAACGTGTAAGTGTCATCATATGGGATAACCGGGAATATAATACTTGATGATATGATCTGAGCACGTCGTTTATTATGTCGCAGTTAAAGATTACTGACTTATTGTCGATAAAGAATAAGCGAATATTTTTCATCCCGGCGGTAAAACGGACTGCCTCCGGGAATACTTATCCGAAGAGGTATGTTATGAAAAAGTTACAATTCTTTGTCGCTGCCGCAGGTTTATTGATGAGCAGTTTCGCTGTTGCAGCTGAAAGCAAAGGCCAGTCTGCATCCGGTGTGATTATTTTCCACGGTGCGATTGTTGAAGGCCCCTGCACAATGGACTTTCAGACGAATGACATCAGTTCCCGTTGCTACCGTTCCGGAATGAAAAAAGAACGGCTGAATACCCAGACCATTACCCGTGATACCCGGTCAGTGTCCGATCTGATACCGGCTAATATGGGCGATGCAAAACTCCACTGGCTGGATGATAGTAAGCAGCTCGCTATGGTTGTTGTCAGTTATCTGTAATACAGACAGAGAATCACCATTCATGCATGCAGAGGAAACCGGAAAAATCGTGTGATGCATCACACCACGATATCGGTTTCCTCTTCTTTTTTTGTGCCGGGCGCGTTATAACAGGTACAGCGGTAACGTTAACACGCTGGTCGTCAATCCGACGAAACAACAGTGAGGTGCCTGTGATGAATCATCTTAAGGCTATTTTCAGCGGTATGTTGTTAAGCTTGTCAGTTATCATGCCGGGTGCGGCATCCGGTGTCAGTGAAGGAACGATTCTGTTGTCCGGCAGTGTGGTGAATGCCGCCTGTGAAGTCAGTGTCCTGACAGCGGAAAAACCGCAGAACAGTCAGCCGTCGTTTGAATACCGTTGTCTGCGCAACGGTGAACCCGCGAGTATGCAGGATAATACCGCCGAAGGTGAACTTGCCCGGGGGCGTCTGCCGCAGTCAATGGGGCGCACGTCTTACTCGGTGCTGAATGAAGAGCGTCGTGAAGCGTATCTGCGGGTGGATTATTTCTGAAAGGCGGGAAAAGGACGGCGGGTCAGCCGGTCTCCGCAATGTGCAGAAAACCGGTAACCCGGTAACAGGCAGTTTTTACCGGCTGCGGGAATTAATCCGCGCGGCCCATATAACGGCGTTCCGCGATATGAATGCGGATTTTTTCACCGTTACTCAGGTATTCCGGTACCTGAATCACCAGCCCGGTCGCCATGGTTGCCGGTTTGGTCCGTGCACTGGCGGATGCCCCTTTGATGCCGGGGGTGGTTTCAACTATTTCCATATCGACAGTCTGCGGTAACTCCAGCGCCAGCACCTGGCCATCCATTGTCAGTACCTGCATACCCGGCAGGCCTTCCTCAGGAATAAACAGCAGTTCTTCTTCGATCTGATCTTTTTTCAGCGGATACGGCGTGAAGTCTTCATCATCCATAAAGACATACTCATCACCGTCAACATAAGAGAGCTGAACAGCGCGGCGGGTTAAGGTAATGGTCTCGATAATATCATCGCCTTTAAAACGCTCTTCCACTTTCTGACCGGTGCGGACATCAGTAAAACGCATTTTATACAGGGTGCTGGCCCCGCGGGCACTTGGCGTCTGGACATCGATATCTTTGACCATCAGCAGTTTGCCATTATAGCTCACTGCGGTTCCGCGTTTAATTTCATTGGCTTTTGCCATAATTTGTCCCGTTACATAATAAATATCAATAGTAAAGCAGGCCTTAAAGCCTGCGGATTGGCGACAAAATTACTCGCAGTTTTTCCAATGTGCAAGCCCAAATTATCACACCCGCCTGCAGAAATGCAGCGGGTGTGATATCAGGGTGAAATCAGCGGTAAACCGGCAGGAGATCCATCATGGATAAAATATGTGTGACGGCATTGAGAAGTCCGAACAGGATGATAAAGATGATCATCGCATTGCCGCCCGGCACCCGGTAGGCTGCCTGCGGGAAGCGGCGGCGGGTGGCTTTTGCCATCAGCGCCGGGACAATCACCGCCCAGATAGTTGCTGCCAGCCCGGCATAGCCGATGGCATACAGGAACCCGTTCGGGTACAGCACGGCCAGAATCGCCGGCGGAACAAAGGTAAATACGGCGGATTTCAGGCGACCGGTGCCGTTATCCTTAAACTTAAAGAAATCTGCGATATAGTCAAACAGCCCCAGTGACACCCCCAGGAAGGAACTGGCCAGCGCCATATAACTGAAGGCATTGAGTAACTGCACGGTGGTGTCACTGTTGATGGCCGCTTTCATCTGGTTTAACAGCGCGGTGATATTGCCGCCTTCCGCGATAACCTGCTTAAAGTTTTCGCGCGGGACGTTACCCTGAGCGGCCAGCTGCCATAAGATATAGATCACCAGTGAAATCAGGGAGCCGATAAGCAGGCTGCGTACCACGGATTTCGCGTCATTACGGTAATATTTCACCAGACCCGGCACGTTACCGTGGAAGCCGAATGACGTCAGCAGGAACGGCAGCGCCACCAGCGCATACGGCAGATAGCGGGCTTCCGGCTCCTGCGTGTTAAATAACACCGCGGTTTTCACTTCCGTGATCATACCGCCGGCGGACATCACAAATGCAATTACCATCCCGCCGATAAGAATGGTACACAGGCGGTCAACGGCTTTGGTGGAAATCCAGACAATCACCGCCACCACGGCGGCAAAGAAAATTCCGCTCATTGCCGGGGTGATATTGAGCCCGCGTGCTGCCAGGTTCTCCTGTAACATCGAGCCACCCGCCGAGATATACGCATAGGTCAGAATATAGAGCACAAAAGCAATGGAGAGCCCGTTAATCACTGACCAGCCGTTACCCAGCAGATCTTTGGTAATGGTGTGAAAACTGGAGCCTGACGGATAATTGAGGTTTGCCTCGAGGATCATCAGCCCGGAGGTATACATACAAAACCAGGTGTAAATCAGCAGCAGAACGGAGCCGGTAAACCAGACACCCGCTGTCATCACAGGGATGGAAAACATGCCTGCACCAACAGCGGTACCGGCGATAATCATGGCACCGCCCAGGACGGAAGGGCGTTTGGTTTGTGTTATTGCGTCGCTGCTCATTAAATAAATCCTCCGGTTACTCAGCTCCGTGTACTAGCTTGATGATACGGCGGCAAAAAAAGGTTGTAAAGCAGATAAATTGATAAATCCGCGTAATTGTGTGTGATTGGGTGATAAATGCGCAATTGCCGCCCCGGTATTCAGGTGCGGCATGTAACGGATTATTTTGTCAGATAAAACTGACCGGTCTGCCACAGATGAATGGCGTTGCGGCTGGCTTCAAAATGCGGTTCCGGCAGATTGTCCGGAGAGCACCAGATAATGCCGTCAAATTTATCCGGCTCCTGAATCACCGGCAGCGTATCGCTGTCATAGTGTGCCAGCAGGCAGACAGACACCGTATGCTTGCCTTCTGCCCGGTATGTTTCCAGGTTATTGCACAGCCCGATAACGTTAGGGTCAGTAAGGGTAATGCCGATCTCTTCCTGAATTTCACGGATGGCGCAGGCTTCAAAGGTTTCACCGGGATCAACATGTCCCCCGAAAATGGACCAGTATGGCGCATGCTTGCCGCTGCGTTTACCCAGCAGCACTTCACCTTTGCTGTTGACAATAACCACCCCGGTACCGACGACGACTGACATTATTTTTTCCTTCTTTTTAATCAGATTGCGGGCGCTATGGTACACTGCTGCCCGCCGGAGTGACAGCCTGTCTGTTTTTGACAATATCTTCCTGCAAAATGAATGATTCAGAGCATAGAATATCTGCCTGTCTGTGTTATAACTGAAACGATTCAAAAGCAGCTGTTGTATCATGCTGCATAATATTACTAATGATTATAACCCGTTAGCCAAAAATAACAGAGGGAGCACCCGGCTGATGACCCGTCGAGTCGCCACAATTACCTTAAATCCGGCCTATGACCTTGTGGGGATGTGCCCGTCCCTTGTCCCGGGCGAGGTGAACCGTGTCAGAACGGTAGGGTTACATCCTGCGGGAAAAGGCATTAATGTCGCCAAAGTCCTGAGAGATCTCGGGGTGGATGTGACTGTCAGCGGTTTTCTGGGAAAAGATAATCAGGAAGAATTCCAGCATTTTTTCAGTGAAAACGGGCTGGCAAACCGTTTTCATGTGATCCCGGGACGCACCCGGATCAACGTGAAACTGACCGAAAACAGCGGCGCGGTGACGGATCTGAATTTCTCCGGTTTCCGTATCACCGAAAGCGAATGGCAGAAATTTATGGCGGATTCGCTGACCTGGCTCGGGCAGTTCGATATGGTGGTGGTCAGCGGCAGTTTGCCGGAAGGTGTGGATCCGGCGTGGTTTACCACCTGGATGAGCCGTCTGCGCCAGTTGTGCCCGTGCATTATTTTTGACAGCAGCCGTGAGGCGCTGGTGGCTGGTCTGAAAGCCACGCCGTGGCTGGTGAAGCCCAACCGTCATGAGCTTGAGGTCTGGGCGGGGAAACCGCTGCCGGAACTGAAAGATGTCATTAACGCCGCCCACGCCCTGCGTGATAAAGGCATTGCTCATGTGGTCATTTCGCTGGGACAGGAAGGCGCGCTGTGGGTGAATGCGTCCGGTGCCTGGCGGGCGCTGCCGCCGCATTGTGAGGTGGTGAGTACTGTCGGGGCAGGTGATTCGATGGTCGGCGGCCTCGTATACGGCCTGCTGATGAGTCAGAGCAGCGAACACACGCTGCGGATGGCGACAGCGGTGTCTGCACTGGCCGTGAGCCAGCCCGGCGTCGGTGTCCGTGACCGCGCCGAACTGGCGGCAATGATGGCAAAAATTAAACTCAGCCCGGTGGTATAATCCGGGTTATTTCTCCAGCGATTTCAGCCAGGCGATTTCCTGTGCCCAGATATCGGGATTTACGGTTTCCAGCACCATCGGGATACCGTCGAACCGGTTATCCTTCATAATAAATTCAAACGGCGCGTTGCCGATTTTACCCTGACCGAGACTGTCGTGACGGTCAACGCGGCTGGCGAACTCACTTTTTGCATCATTCAGGTGCATGCCCTTCAGATACTCAAACCCGACAATGCGTTCAAAATCCGCAAATGTGGTTTTGCAGGTTTCCGCTGTCCGCAGATCATAGCCGGCAGCAAACGCATGACAGGTATCGATACAGACACCAACGCGGGATTTATCTTCAACACCCTCAATAATGGCGGCCAGCTGCTCAAAGCGGAAGCCGAGGTTGCTGCCCTGTCCGGCGGTGTTTTCAATCACGGCAATCACATCGCGGGTTTTATCCAGCGCAATATTAATGGATTCCGCGATCCGCGCCAGACAGGCCTTTTCCTCAATCTTATTGAGGTGGCTGCCGGGATGAAAATTCAGACGGTCGATACCGAGCTGTTCGCAGCGCTGCAATTCATCAAGAAATGCCTCGCGTGATTTTTCCAGTGCTTCCGTTTCCGGATGACCGAGGTTAATCAGATAGCTGTCGTGGGGCAGGATCTGCCCGTGACCGTAGCCGTATTTTTTGCAGTTAGCCTTAAAGGCGGCGATGACGTTTTCAGACAGAGGGGCGGCTTTCCACTGGCGCTGGTTTTTGGTGAACAGGGCAAATGCGGTTGCCCCCAGTTCATGCGCCCGGATAACCGCCTGATCAACACCACCGGCGGCGCTGACGTGTGCTCCGACATATTTCATTGGTTTTTCTCCTTCTTTGTACCGATTATGGCATAAGGAACCGGAGAATGCAGTGACAGGATATCCCGGTCGCACAACCGGGATATCACTGAAAGAAAGGGAGGGATGATCAGCCGGTGATCAGCGGGATAAGCAGGTTAATCGCGGCACCGCCGCCAATCAGCCAGACGAACAGCACCAGCGCCATCAGCATCGGTTTGATACCGGCCTGACGGATAGCACTGACGTGAGTGGTCAGACCGAGTGCCACCATGGCCATGGCCAGCAGAATGGTATCGAGCACAATAATCTGGCGGACAATAATTTCCGGGATCAGATGGAAGGAGTTAAATCCGGCCACCAGAATAAAGAAGACGGCAAACCACGGAATGGTAATTTTGGATTTTTCCTTCGCCGCGCCCCCGGCACTGCTTTTCTGACGGCTCAGATACTGAGACAGGATCAGCAGGAACGGTGCCAGCATCATCACACGGATCATTTTACTGATCACGGCGCTGTTTTCCGCATCCGGGCTGATGGCATGACCAATCGCCACCACCTGGGCCACTTCATGCACGGAAGACCCGGCATACACCCCGAAGCTCATGTCGTTGAACGGCAGCCAGCCCAGCGCGGCATTGAGATGGAACAGCCACGGGTACAGGAAGATGCCGATGGTACCGAAAATCACCACCGTAGAGACCGCAACTGCTACTTTACTTGCCGGGGCTTTCACCACCGGCTCGGTTGCCATCACCGCTGCCGCACCGCAGATACTGCTGCCGGCACCAATCAGAATGACGGTTTCTCTGTCCAGCCCGAACCATTTACGGCCGATATACATGGCGATCAGAAAAGTACTGGTCAGCATCACGGCATCAATAATCACACCGCTGATCCCGACATCAGCAATCTGCTGAAATGTCAGACGGAAGCCGTACAGGATGATCCCCGCCCGTAAAAAATAGTGTTTGGCAAAACCGACCCCGGCTTCACACTGCGGTTTGATATGCGGGTAAACGGTATTACCGGCAATAATCCCCAGCAGAATAGCCAGTGTCAGTGCGCCCAGCCCGAGGTTGATAAACCAGGGCATTTCCCCGAGCAGCATCGCCGCGGTGGTCAGAATCCCTGCCAGGACAAAGCCCGGAAGCAGTCTCAGCCACTTCGGTTTTGCTGTATGGCAGGCTTTTTCAGATTTGATATGACTTTCAGACATAAGTAACTCACAAAAAGGAATAACGATGGGCAAAGCATAGCGGAAAGCGTAATATTTTTAAAATTGATAATAATTCTATAATTAATCTAAAAATCAGGTTAGCGGTAATGGCAATGTTAAATTATAAGTATAATGTTAATATGATGATAATAATCGGAATGAAATAAGGGAGCGCTTTGCCATGCGCATCACACTGAGACAGCTCGAAGTCTTTACAGAAGTTCAGAAGTCCGGTTCGACGACACAAGCTTCCCAGCAGTTAGCGCTTTCACAGTCCGCCGTGAGTGCCTCTCTGACAGATCTGGAAAATCAGCTGAATGTTCAGTTATTTGACCGGGTCGGTAAACGTCTGGTGACCAATGAGCACGGGCGGCTGCTGTATCCGAAGGCCATTGCTCTGCTTGAGCAGGCCGGTGAAATTGAACAGCTGTTTAAATCCGATGCGGGGGCATTGCGTTTTGCGGCCAGTACCACCATCGGCAACTATATGCTGCCGGAAATGCTGGGGGCATACCGCGCGGTGCATGAAAATACACAGGTTGAATTATTTATCGCCAATACGGAGGAAGTGATTAAAGCCGTGCTGGAGTTCCGTGCGGATATGGGGCTTATCGAAGGGGTCTGCCATTCCCCGGAACTGATTACCGAACCCTGGCTGGAAGATGAACTGGTGATTTTCTGCAGTCCGGATAACCCGCTCAGTCAGAAAAACAATCTCACTCTGTCTGATCTGAACGATGTGGCCTGGGTTCTGCGTGAGCGCGGCTCGGGTACGCGGGAAGTGCTGGATCAGATCCTCTTTAACCGTCTGCCCGGTTTCCGCGTGGAAATGGAGCTGGGGAATTCCGAGGCCGTCAAACACGCGGTACGCTTCGGGCGCGGGGTCAGTTGTCTGTCGCGGCGGGTGATTGCCGAACAGTTGAGTAACGGGCTGCTGTCAGAGGTGAAAATTACCGGGCTTACTCTCAACCGCACACTTTTCCGGATTTATCACCGCCAGAAGCATATCTCCAACGCCCTCAATACCTTCCTGACCTATTGCCGCTGACGCGGCATCTGTTTCTTCTGCCGCCGGTTTCCGGCGGGCAGCTGAGGCAATTATAAGCCGGGTGCTTATAATTCCGCAGCGATTATGCAGGTATCTTATAATGCCGCATATTTGCTGGGTACAGTCCCGGGATTTCGCTACAATCACGCTCAGTGGATGAAAAATAACTACATGAAACAGGATTGTAATGTCTCAGCAAGCAAATCAAAGCGCGGGTGAACAACCGCAGTCACTGCGCCGTGAATTAAAGGCGCGCCATCTGGCGATGATCGCCATCGGCGGATCTATCGGTACGGGGCTGTTTGTCGCTTCCGGTGCCACCGTTGCCCAGGCCGGTCCCGGCGGGGCGCTGCTAACCTATGCCATTATCGGTCTGATGGTTTATTTCCTGATGACCAGCCTCGGCGAACTCGCGGCTTATATGCCGGTATCGGGTTCATTTGCCACTTACGGTGCCAAATATGTGGATGAAGGCTTCGGTTTCGCACTGGGCTGGAACTACTGGTACAACTGGGCGGTGACTATCGCGGTTGACCTGGTGGCGGCACAGCTGGTGATGACCTACTGGTTCCCGGCGGATCAGATCCCGGGCTGGGTCTGGAGTGCGGCGTTCCTCGCCATCATGTTCCTGCTTAACTTTATTTCCGTAAAAGGATTCGGTGAGGCGGAATACTGGTTCTCCTTAATTAAGGTCAGTACCGTTATCCTGTTTATTGTTGTCGGCGTGATGATGATCACCGGCATTATGAAAGGCGGGGAAGGTGCGGGCTGGCATAACTGGACTGTCGGTGAGGCACCGTTCAAAGGCGGGTTTGCCGCAATGATCGGGGTGGCCATGATTGTCGGCTTCTCCTTCCAGGGAACTGAACTTATCGGTATCGCTGCCGGTGAATCCAAAGATCCGGCCAAAAATATTCCGAAAGCGGTGCGTAAAGTGTTCTGGCGTATCCTGCTGTTCTATGTGCTGGCGATTCTGGTGATCAGCCTGATTATCCCGTACACCGACCCGAACCTGCTGCGTAATGATGAAACCGATATCAGCGTCAGCCCGTTCACCCTGGTCTTTGAACGCGCCGGTCTGCTCTCTGCGGCAGCGGTGATGAACGCCGTTATCCTGACAGCAGTACTGTCTGCGGGTAACTCCGGGATGTATGCCTCCACCCGTATGCTGTACACCCTGGCGAAATCCGGCAAAGCACCGAAACTGTTTGCCAAACTGTCCAAAGGCGGTGTGCCGCGTAATGCGCTGATTGCCACGACGGTGATCGCCGCTCTCTGCTTCCTGACATCGATGTTCGGCAACCAGTCTGTATACCTGTGGCTGCTGAATGCCTCGGGGATGACCGGCTTTATCGCCTGGCTGGGGATTGCCATCAGCCACTACCGTTTCCGCAGAGGCTACATTAAGCAGGGCTATGACCTGAACGATCTGCCGTACCGCTCCGGTTTCTTCCCGGTCGGCCCGATCTTCGCCTTTATTCTGTGTCTGACCATCACGCTCGGCCAGAATTACGAAGCCTTCCTGCAGGATCAGATTGACTGGGTGGGGGTGGTCGCGACGTATATCGGTCTGCCGCTGTTCTTCGCCATCTGGTTTGGTTATAAAATTGTTAAGCGTACTAAGTTTGTCCGCTATGGTGAAATGGACTTTCCGGCCAGCCATAAATAAGGCTGTGTGACCCGGTTTTGTGACATATCACGTAAATTGATAAAAAACCTGACGATATTGGTCAGGTTTTTTTTATGTTTGTCGTTACCGATTTTGCGGGGGTATCCTCGGGTTGAAACTGCATTTATCCGTTAAGTCAGTTGTTTTAACTATCAATAACAGACATTGCTTGCTGATTATATTTCGATATATCGTTACAACCCGATGATAACGAATATTGTAATGAGGAAGATAATTATTCCATATTGATAAGAGTTCTTATTTGCTTTATTGTTAACGCCAATTTCTGACAGATAACAGGAGTCGGTAACGTGAAATTAGTATCTGTAGCAAAAGGGCTGACCATGAGCCTGGCAGCAGGGGCTGTTCTGATGAGCAGCGCAGCATGGGCGGAAACAGTGGTTGATGCCGCAGGGCGTACGGTGGAAGTACCGGAAAAAGTGGAGCGCATCCTGTTAGGGGAAGGGCGTATGATCCACGCAGTGGCTCTGCTGGAAGGGGACAAACCGCTGGCACGTATTGCCGGCTGGCAAGGGGATTTCCGCAAACTCGACCCGCAGTCTTATGCTGTCTACAAAGCTAAATTCCCGGAAATCGACAAGATCCCGCTGATCGGTAACACGACAGAGGACAGCGTCAGTGCAGAAAAAGTATTAACCCTCAATCCGGATGTGGCTATTTTCGGCCTGGCCGGTCACGGACCGGGTAAAAACAGCGAACTGGTCGGTCAGCTGGAAAAAGCCGGTATCCCGGTTGTGTTTGTGGATTTCCGCAACGAACCGCTGAAAAACACCCTGCCGGGTATGCGTGTGCTGGGTAAAGTGCTGCACCGCGAAGAAAAAGCCAAAGCCTTTGAAGATTTTTATCAGAAGCAGATGAAGTTAGTCACTGACGTGACAGACAACATCCCGGAAGATAAAAAACCGACCGTGTTTATCGATCTGCGCGCGGGGTCTTTCCCTGACTGCTGCGGTACTACCGGTAACGGTAACCTCGGTAACTTTATCGATGTGGCGGGCGGTAAAAATATCGCCAAAGACGTTCTGCCGACCCCGCTGGGCACCATGAACCTGGAAAAAGTGATTGCGGTTGATCCGGATATTTATCTGGTCAGCGGCGCGAAAGCCCCGGGCAGCACCGATGCGGGTGTTCAGCTGGGTGCGCAGGCCACAGAAGCGGATGCCAAAACCAGCCTGAAAGCCATTACTGAGCGTAAGGGCATCAATACCCTGACCGCAGTGAAAGAAGGGCGTGACTATGCTATCTGGCACAACTATTATAACTCACCTTATAACGTGATTGCCGCGCAGGTCTTTGCCAAGTGGTTCTATCCGGAGCAGTTTAACGATCTGGATCCGAAGAAAACCATGGATGACATGTACAGTCAGTTCCTGGCTGTCGAACCAACCGGTACATACTGGGTCAGCGGTAAATAATTTTAAGTAGTCAGCAGGTATTTGAATAATGAGTATTACCACAGAAGCAATGCTACAGACGAAGCCGGAACAGGCAGGCAGTGAATTAAGCTGTGATGTGAAATCACATTACCGGCGTGTACTGCGCAGGCGGCTGATGTGGATGTGTGCGGTGGTGGCGGTAATACTCTGTACCGTGGTGCTCGATTTCACCATGGGGCCGTCCGGGCTGACCCTTGATGCCCTCTGGCAGACCCTGGTGTCGCCGGAAAGTGTGTCGGCGAGCACCCGTGTGATTGTCTGGGAAATCCGTCTGCCGTATGCCCTGATGGCGGTGGTGGTCGGTATGTCCCTCGGCCTTGCCGGGGCAGAAATGCAGACCATCCTCAATAACCCGCTGGCAAGTCCGTTTACCCTCGGCGTCTCCAACGCCGCATCGTTTGGTGCGGCGCTGGCGATAGTCCTCGGGATTGGTATTCCGGGTGTGCCGGATCAATGGTTTGTTTCCGCGAACGCCTTTATTTTTGCCCTGTTTTCCGCGCTGATGCTCGACGGCATCACCCGCTGGACACGTGTCGCAACCTCCGGTGTGGTGTTATTCGGTATCGCAATGGTCTTTACCTTTAACGCGCTGGTGTCCATGATGCAGTTTATTGCCACGGAAGACACTTTACAGGGTCTGGTTTTCTGGACGATGGGCAGCCTGGCGCGTGCCACCTGGGTGAAACTGGGTGTGATGACACTGGCCTTTGCTATTCTGCTGCCGATCTCTATGAGTAACTCGTGGAGGCTGACCGCACTGCGTCTCGGTGAGGATCGCGCTGTCAGTTTCGGTATTAACGTGCGCCGTCTGCGTCTCGGTACGTTACTGCGCATCAGTATTCTGACTGCACTGGCGGTGGCTTTTGTCGGTCCGATTGCCTTTATCGGCCTGGTCGCGCCGCACATTGCCCGCATGATGTTTGGTGAGGATCACCGTTTCTATCTGCCGGCGAGTGCATTAATCGGGGCGCTGGTACTGTCGATGGCGTCCATTGCCTCGAAAAACCTGATTCCCGGCGTGATTATTCCGGTCGGTATTGTGACATCACTGGTAGGTGTGCCGTTCTTCCTGAGCATGATCCTGCGTCATAAGGGGAGCATGTAAGATGGATTTGAATGCAATGTCAGCGCAGAGCGGGTTAGAGATTAAACACTTCAATGCCGGTTATCCGAAACGGAAAATCATTGAAGACCTGAATGTTGAGCCTTTGCCGCGCGGTAAAATCACCGTGCTGCTCGGGCCGAACGGCAGCGGAAAATCAACCCTGCTGCGCTCCCTGGCCGGACTGAATAAGGCGGAGGGGCAGTTACTGCTCGACGGGCACGACCTGATGCGGATGAATTTTGCCGAACGCGCGAAGCAGGTGGTTTATCTGCCGCAGACCCTGCCAGCAGGTGTGCATCTGCATGTGCTGGAATCCGTGATTGTGGCACAACGGGCATCCGGCGGTGTTTCTGACCGTGACAGTGAGCAGGAAGTGATGTCTCTGCTGTCACAATTAGGGATTGAACATCTGGCGCTGAATTATCTGGATCAGTTATCCGGCGGTCAAAAACAATTAGTCGGGCTGGCGCAATCCTTAATCCGTCAGCCGACCCTGTTATTACTGGATGAGCCGTTAAGTGCGCTGGATTTAAATTATCAGTACCACGTAATGGATTTGGTGCGCCGTGAAACGCAGCGCCGGAATATTATTACGGTCGTGGTCGTTCATGATATTAATATCGCACTGCGTCACGGTGATCATATATTAATGCTGAAAGACGGGCATTTAATTGCGGAAGGGGATCCGGAAGCGGTTATTACCCCGGAGAGCCTGGCAACCGTTTATGGTGTACGCGGCCGTATTGAGCACTGCTCACAGTCTGTGCCGCATGTTGTGATTGATGGCCTGGTGCCGCGCGCGGTTGCGGCACTGGCATAATAGAACCGGTTTATATTACGTATTCTTTTTTATTCTCTGCGGAATATATTTCCGCAGAGGGTGATTATCTGCATGCCGTATAGAACCACTGCACTGATAATCTACTGTTTTCTGTATAGTTTTATTTATAAAAACAAATAGCCTTATAAAAGGCAATACTAAAATAATGACGGATGCCTGCAATGGCAGGGTCATTATTATTTAAAAAAAAGGGATATAAATCCCTGAGAGCGAATGTCGATTGTCCATAAATATATTATCTCTTGGAGAATCAAAAGAATGGTTATTTTTTCAAAACGAAAAGTGGCGGTATGTGTTATGGCAGCACTCGCCGCTCAGGTGATGGCTGCTCAGGCTGCAAATAAAGAAGACGTGATTGTGGTTACCACCGCATCCGGCTTCCAGCAGAAAATTGAGGATGCTGCGGCGACTATCTCCGTTGTTTCACGCGAACAGCTGGAAGATAAAGCGTACCGCGATGTGACCGATGCCCTGAAAGATGTGCCGGGTGTTGTGGTCACCGGCGGCGGCAGCTCGTCTGATATCAGTATCCGCGGGATGGATCCGAAATACACCATGATCCTCGTGGACGGGAAACGGGTCGCCAGCCGCGAAACGCGCCCTAATAGTGATAACTCCGGTATTGAACAGGGATGGTTGCCGCCGCTGACAGCGATTGAACGCATTGAAGTGGTGCGCGGGCCGATGTCGTCACTGTATGGTTCGGATGCCATGGGCGGGGTTATCAATATTATCACGCGGAAAGCGCAGGGTGAGTGGCACGCGAGTGTCCGTACCGATGCCACTATCACCGAACGTAAAGACAGCGGTAACACCGGGCAGGGCAGTTTCTTCGCCGCCGGTCCGCTGGTGGATAACCTGCTGAGCATGAAAGTGAACGGTCAGTATTCTCATCGCGGGGAAGATAACTTCACGGATGGTTTTAACCGTCAGATCATGACCAGCGGCGGCGGCACACTGACGCTGACACCGGATGAGCAGAACAGTATTGATTTCGATTTCAAAAAAGATAATCAGCACCGTGATTCCCGCTGGGAAAAAAGTGCGTCAGAATCCAGTAAAAAGAAAAAATCCAGCGGTTTCAGTAAGTATGAAATGACGCAATATGCACTGACCCACGACGGTAACTACGACTGGGGCAGCATGAACAGCTATGTTCAGCGTAATGAAACCAAAAACCCGGGGCGTAATATGGAGTATTACGACACCATCGCCCGTAACCAGACCGTTCTGCCGCTCGGCGATCATATGCTGAGCCTCGGTGGTCAGTACCGATTCGAAGAGCTGAAAGATAAAGGCAACAAACTGGATGGTAATAAACTCGATCGCTACAGCTGGGCGCTGTTCGCGGAAGATGACTGGGCACTGACCAATGATTTCACTCTGACCGGCGGCCTGCGTATGGATAAGGATGAAAACTACGGAACACACTGGACACCGCGTGTCTACGGTGTATGGCATCTGGATGAGAGCTGGACGGTGAAAGGGGGGGTGTCCACCGGTTATCGTTCACCGGATCTGCGTCAGGCAACGGCATCATGGGGACAGGCAACCGGTGGTGGTAACTCAAATGCGGTTATTTTCGGTAATCCGGATCTGAAGCCAGAGAAAAGTGTTACCGAAGAGATCAGTGTGCTGTGGAACAATCAGGATGATCTCAATATGAGCCTGACAGTCTTTAACACTGACTTTAAAGATAAGATCACTGAAACCCGCCTTTGCGGCACAGGTGCAGAAAGAAAATGTACATTAGCTGATGGACGCGGCGAGTTATATGACTTTGTGAGCGAACGTGAAAACGTTGATAAAGCCAATATGCGCGGTGTTGAAGCGATTATGAACTGGCAGATTGTTGAGTCTGTTGATTTAACGGCTAACTATACCTTTACTGATTCTGAACAGAAGAGCGGTAAATTTAAAGGTAAACCGCTGAATAAGACACCAAAACATATGGCTAACGCCACACTGAACTGGGATACCACGCAGGATATCAAAACCTGGAGCCGGGTAAACTTCCGCGGTAAAACGTCGGATTACCTGTCCCGCACCAATATGGCAACAGGAACCGGTTCTTATGCCACCGTGGATATCGGCGGTAGTTATCAGCTGAATAAAGACCTGAACGTTGTGGCGGGTGTGTATAACGTGCTGGATCGCCGTATTGATACTGAAAATTACGGTGCCACACTGGATGGCCGCCGTTACAACATCGGTCTGAACTATAATTTCTGATGTAACTATCATTCATTATTATGTGTCGGAACACGGCGTCCTTTTCCGGGCGCCGTGTTTTTTTATGGCAGGCAGAGTGACTGTAAAATATACAAACAACGGGATTTTTTAACGTTCCGGCTATAAATATTCAAAGTTTCGTCACGGAAATTCTGTCGCTAAACAGGTATAGAAAAAAATTACCGGTTCAGGGCGAACAAAGCTTGAAATTTATGACTGAGGGGTGCAGAATGCGCCATCCAAAAAAATAACTGATGCATTTATACGCATCGGTTTTTTTTTGCACTAAAATATTGTCACCGACAAAAAAAGGGGCCGATAGGCCGGATAACTGTTTACTGAATGACACCGGACGATAAACACCGGTATGAGGATGCGATAAATGGCGCAATTTTTCACTTTTGCACCTGTGCCAATCGGCGCTGGCTGCTGCAACGATGACTACGGAGCACGGCGCTCCTGCTCAGCACCCCAAACCTCTTCTTACTTCACTGCCTACAGGCAGATGCGAAGTCTTCCCGGTAACACGCCATCTGATAGTAGTATCAGTATGATTGTCGGTGTTACGGGAGGATTCGCTCATGTCGGATAATACCGCCCTCGATATTGGCCTGAACCGTACAGCTGCCAATAACCGCGTACAACTCGCAAAAACACTGACTCTCGTCCAGGTTGTCATGATGGGGCTTGCTTACCTGCAGCCGATGACTATCTTTGATACCTTCGGGATTGTGTCCGAAATTACCAGCGGTCATGTTGCGACTTCTTATGCTATCGCACTGACAGCCATTCTTTTTACTGCGCTGAGCTACGGAAAACTGGTTAAACGGTTCCCGTCTGCCGGCTCGGCGTATACCTATGCCCAGAAATCCATGAGCCCGCATATCGGCTTTATGGTCGGCTGGTCATCACTGCTGGACTACCTGTTCATGCCGATGATCAACATTCTGCTGGCAAAAATTTATCTTCAGGCCATCTTCCCCGACTGTCCGGCATGGATTTTCGTCGCGGGTCTGGTTTTCCTGATGACATTATTTAATCTGCGCGGCATCAATGTCGTGGCAAACCTCAATACCGGGATTGTACTGGTACAGGTTGCGGTGATGATTGTGTTTGTCGGTCTGCTGGTCCGTGGTGTGTCTGCGGGTGAAGGGGCGGGTACGCTGCTCTCTTTCCGTCCGTTTGCCTCCATTGATGCGGAACTGATCCCGATGATAAGCGGGGCGACCATACTGTGCTTCTCCTTCTTAGGATTTGACGGTATCAGCTCACTGTCAGAAGAAACACCGAATGCCGGGAAAGTGATCCCGAAAGCGATTTTCCTGACCGCTCTGATTGGGGGGCTGATCTTTATCGCGGTGTCTTATTTCCTGCAGCTCTATTTCCCGGATGTGTCCCGTTTCAATAATCCGGAAGAGTCACAGCCTGAAATTATGTACATGGTGGCAGGTGCCTTCTTCCAGTCCATCATTCTGGTGTTCTCCTGCGTCACCGTACTGGCTTCCGGTATGGCGGCACAGGCAGGGGTATCCCGTCTGATGTATGTGATGGGCCGTGACGGTGTGTTCCCGGAGCAATTCTTCGGCTACGTACACCCGAAATGGCGCACCCCGGCACTGAACGTGCTGCTGGTCGGTGTGCTGGCACTGAGTGCAGTCTGGTTTGATCTGGTTACCGCAACCGCGCTGATTAACTTCGGGGCACTGGTGGCGTTCACCTTCGTCAACCTGTCTGTGATTTCACAGTTCTATATCCGCGAGCGCCGCAACAAGACGCTGGGCGACCAGATCAACTATCTGCTGCTGCCGGTTATCGGTGCCGCGACAGTGACCGTGCTCTGGTTCAACCTCGATGCGAAATCGATGGAACTGGGATTGAGCTGGGGCGCACTGGGTCTGATCTATATGCTGTTTCTGACCCGTCGTTTCCGCCGCCCGATGCCGCAGATGCCGGAAAAGTAAGTCTTTAAGCAGTTATGTCGTGAAAACGGCGCACAGTTTGATGCTGTGCGCCGTTTTTTTATAGGTAATCGCGTATAGTAACCTTATGAAAGTATAGAAAATGATAATAATTAAGGGATAGGGATGTATATTGAACACAGCCTGATGGCGGATTATTTTTATGCGGGACTGGCACTGCTGGTGATCGCCTCTTTTGTCGCCGGGTATATTGATTCTATTGCAGGCGGCGCGGGGCTGATTCTGATCCCGGCCTTTATGCTGACCGGTTTGCCACCGCATATGGCACTGGGTCAGGAAAAACTGGTGAGTTCTGTCGGGACACTGGCGGCCATTTCTAATTTCATCAAAAACAAATCGGTTTACTGGCAGATAATTCCTGCCGGGATTATTTCATCGTTCTTCGGGGCCTGGGTGGGTGCGAAAGCGATTATATATCTGCCGTCTGAAACGATTACCTATATTATTATCTGTATGCTGCCGATCGGCCTGCTGGCCGCCTTCTTTAAGGGGAAACTGGGTGGTGCCCGACAAGGCAGCGCCGTGCGCAAATCAGTGTGGCTGGTCTTTTTCACCTGCTTTATTGTTGGTTTCTATGACGGCTTTTTCGGGCCGGGCACCGGCAGTATCTTTATACTCTGTCTGTTTCTGATCAATAACCTCGATTTACTGAAATCCTCCGCCACCTCAAAAATCTTTAACCTGGCGTCGAACGTCGGCGGGCTGGTCGCCTTTATTATGGCCGGACATATCGCGTTTCTGCTCAGTATCCCGATGATCGCCGCCAGTCTGCTCGGGAATCACTTCGGCAGTCAGCATGCTATTCGCACTAACGGTGAAATCGTCCGTAAAATCCTGATCCTGACAGTCGGCATCATGATGATGACGCTGCTGATCAACCTGTTCAGGTAAGCCGGCGTCGTGGTTAATCTGTTAAATTTGTTAAAAATAGTATTTGTATTATAAATAAAATAAGGGGCATAATGATTATTTAGCGAACTATAAGTAACCTGAGCGGGGGAATGTATGATCAACAGTCAGCAACCTGACGGCGCACGTCTTATTCAGACACTGACAGATATTGTCAGCCACAAACACATTTTAACAGAACCGCGTAAGACGGAGCGCTACCGCAAGGGGTTCCGTTCCGGTGAAGGCAGCGCGCTGGCGGTGGTGTTCCCGGGGACACTGTATGAATTGTGGCAGGTGTTTAAAGCCGCCGTTGAGGCTGACAGAATTGTGATCATGCAGGCAGCCAATACCGGTCTGACGGAAGGCTCCACCCCGAGCGGGGATGATTATGACCGCGAAATTATCATTATCAGCACGCTGCGCCTGGATAAAATTCAGGTTCTGACAAAACAGCAGCAGGTGGTGGCACTGCCCGGCAGCACGCTGTGGCATCTGGAAAAAGTCCTGAAACCGCTGGGTCGTGAACCGCATTCCGTCATTGGTTCTTCCTGTATCGGGGCTTCCGTGGTCGGCGGGATTTGTAATAACTCCGGCGGTTCGCTGGTGCAGCGCGGTCCTGCTTATACCGAACTGGCGCTGTACGGTCGTGTTAATGCGGACGGCACCGCAGAACTGGTCAACCATCTGGGGATTGATTTGGGCTCCACCCCGGAAGAGATTCTGAATTGCCTGGAATACCGGCAGTATCAGGATGCGGATATTGAGGATACGGATAAGCCGGCTTCTGACCATGATTATCATCAGCGTATCCGTGATGTGGATGCGGATACCCCGTCCCGCTTTAACGCCGATGAACGCCGTCTGTTTGAAGCCTCCGGTTGTGCCGGTAAGCTGGTGGTGTTTGCGGTGCGCCTGGATACGTTCCCGTCACAGGGCGAAAACAAAGTCTTCTATATCGGCACCAATACCCCATCGGTACTGGAAGATATCCGCCGCCATATTCTCGCCAACTTTAAGCATCTGCCGGTGGCCGGGGAATATATGCACCGCGAGTGTTATGACATCGCAAAAGTGTACGGTAAAGACAGCTTCCTGACGATCGACAAGCTCGGCACCGAAAAAATGCCGAAACTGTTCACCATCAAAGGACGGATGGATGCCATCTTCAATAAAATTCCGCTGCTGCCGAAAAATCTGATCGACCGCACAATGCAGTTATTCAGCCATTTATGGCCGAACCATCTGCCGCGCCGGATGGAAGAGTACCGCGATAAATATGAACATCACCTGATGCTGAAAATGGCCGGTGAAGGCATTGATGAAGCCCGCAGCTGGCTGAGCAGTTTCTTTGAAAATGCAGAAGGTGGCTTCTTTGAGTGTGATGCCAAAGAGGGGGCAGATGCCTTCCTGCACCGTTTTGTGGCTGCCGGTGCCGCCATCCGTTATCATGCGGTTAACAGCAGTAAAGTCGAGGATATTCTTGCGCTGGATATTGCACTGCGCCGTAATGATCAGGCGTGGCTGGAAGTCCTGCCGCCGGAAATTGAGAGCAAACTGGTGCATAAACTCTACTACGGACATTTTTTATGCCACGTTTTCCATCAGGATTATATTGTGAAGAAAGGCGTGGATCCGCATGCGCTGAAAGAGGAGATGCTGCAAATCCTCAACACGCGCGGGGCGGAATATCCGGCAGAGCATAATGTGGGTCATCTGTATAAAGCCAAACCACAACTGAAAGCTTTCTATAAAGCCACCGATCCGACCAATACCCTGAATCCGGGGCTGGGCAAAACCAGTAAATTAAAATACTGGGGGGAAAGACATGAAGGGTGCAGTTGCAGTCAGCATCAGAAATGATCTTTCAGAAGCACAGAAAATCAGTATAAACCATGAATGTTAATAAGGGATTAAATTCACTATAATCAGCTTTTCTTCCTGATTACTGATGATTATGTTTAAAAGACTCAAAAATGCCTTCGGCAAAGCAGTTCAGGTCAAGTGCCATAAAGCAGAGGTTCTGCATAACCTCAGCACCGATGAGCGGGCGCTGATTGTCTATATCCTGAATGCCCGTGATGAAAATGTCAGTATCGGCATCAAGCACAGCAGTGCAGATTCGCTGATCACCAAAGGGGTGCTGAAAGAACTGGGACGGGATACAGAGAGCCGCACGCGGATGGTCTCTGTTTGTCCGAAGTACAGGGAATCCCTGTGCAGGGTATTTTATACCGTTAATAAAGCGGGGTAATTTTACCGCCGGGAGTGCTGCTCCCGGCGGTCTGTCTGCTTATTCTGCTAGGTGCTGCGCGTACTGCACCAGCTTCTTCAGTAATTCTGTCTTGTTTGCATCATGCTGATATTCCTGCATCATTTCACCAATCTGTCCGAAATAACGGGTCAAATTATCCTGACTGAACACCTCACGGCGATGGGCTAGCCAGCGCTGCTGCTCATGTTCGTCCAGTGTGCCGGGGAAATTCCGGGCGCGGTAGCGGAACAGTAATTCCGGCAGACGGGCATCCTGATAACTCAGTGCCAGTGCAGGCAGATTTTTCGGATCTGTTTCGCGGATAATGGTCATGGCTGCTTTATCTGACTCACTGAAAAAACCCTGGTAAATCATGCGATCGACATCATTCTGCACCGGGAATTCACGCGGTTGTGCGAAAACCGCCACCACTTTCTCGCGGATCTCCGGATGCTGATGCAGCAACTCTGCATTACGGGCACACAGGTCTTTATCCAATCCGATACGCTGTGCATCCTGCGGGCGCAGGGTATTTTCCGGTGCCAGGATCGGGCATTTATTGATATGCACCAGTTTGAGCGGTACCGGAGATGCGCCTTCCGGCAGGTCATCACGGCGGGTGTACAGGTGCTCACGCAGGGTATCCGCGTCCAGCGTCAGCAGCGGGGTCAGGTCACCGGCGAGGTCACACATAATCACAGCATTGCGGTTATCCGGGTGCCACGCCAGCGGTGCCACCAGGCTGGTATTGGCACGGACAGCCCCGAACATGCCGGAGACATGTACCAGCGGTTTCATGGCCGGAATATCAATCAGTGCCGCGAGTTTGCGCTTATCGCGCAGACTGAAGAAATAATCGAACAGACGCGGTTGTGCGCCGCGCAGCTGTTTTGCCATGGCAATGGTGGCATACACATCCGCCATTGCATCGTGGGCGTTTTCATGGGCGATACCGTTGGCAGCGGTCAGATGCTCCAGCTTAAAGCTCGGCAGTCCTTCGTCATTCTCCGGCCAGTTTGTACCGTCCGGACGCAGCGCATAACAGGCGCGGGTGATATCGATCAGATCCCAGCGGGAATTGCGGTTCATCCAGCTGTAGGCATACGGGTCGTAAAAATTCCGGTAGAAAATATTACGGGTGACTTCATCATCAAAACGAATGCTGTTATAGCCGAGAATACAGGTGTCCGGCTGTGTAAAGGTGTCATGAATCAGCCTGGCAAATTGCGCCTCATTAACGCCTTTCTGCAGAGCTTCCTGCGGTGTGATGCCGGTTATCATCACCGCCGCGGGCTGCGGCAGATAGTCATCCGCCGGGGCGCAGTAGGCTATCACCGGGTCGGCGATAATCGTGAATTCGCTGTCCGTGCGGACACCGGCAAACTGCGCCGGGCGGTCACCGGCAGGATCCTGCCCGAAGGTTTCGTAATCGTGAAAGAAAAATTGTGCTGAAGACACCGTATGGCCCGTTTTTTGATAAAGGATGGGCTACAGGGTAACAAATCGCGGACAAAATACCAATTTCAGTCCTGATTATTCCCGTAATGCGATTTGATGGCAGATCTCACAAAATGACGGTAATTTGTATGAAATTTATATCAGCTGAAACAATTCCGCACAGAAATACGCTACACTGAATAAAACTGATGAAAACCGGCGGAAGTGCTTGTCGGCAGTCATGGTTAACCTGTATTGTTTAATGAATCACATTTCAGATATGACTAAGGGTAGAATAATGGACAACACAACCAAGCCTTCCTTTCACAATGTCCTGGAGTTCGTTCGTATGTTTCGCCGTAAAAACAAAATACTGCGTGAAATAACTGACAACGAAAAGAAAATTCGTGATAACCAGAAACGTGTACTTCTGCTTGATAACCTGAGTGATTACATCAAGCCGGGTATGTCCATTGAGGATATCCAGGCCATCATTGCTAATATGCGCAGTGACTATGAAGATCGTGTGGATGAGTACATTATCAAGAATGCGGATCTGTCAAAAGAGCGCCGCGAAATCTCCAGAGAACTCAAGGCAATGGGCGATATCAAAGATATCAAGTAATCGCATAACCTGAACAGCAGAAACCGTGAATTGAATATTCACGGTTTTTTTTATCTTTTGTCATAAAAAAATGGCTCCCGGGGGGAGCCATTTTCAGTTCAGTGCGGATTATCAGAGCAGGGTTTTTGACGGCTCTGATGCTGCATGGTTAGTGGCAGCATGACCACCGGCACCGTGCAGCGCATAGGCTTCGCGGGCTTCGCGCTGATATTCGGTGATAACAAAGGCTTCGCCGGTGGTTGCCGGAGCAGGGGCTTTGGTCATCGGTGAATAAGCATGGCGACCGGCCACAACGACGGTTGTTTCAGTAACCGTTGCCGCAACCGGTGCGGTAACAGGCTCTGCCACAACAACCGGTTCAGGCTCTGCAATCACTTCCGGTTCTGCAACAACAACCGGTGCAACAGGTTCTGTGACAGCAACAGGCTCATCAGCGATAACGTCAGCCGTTTCCTGTACAGGCTCTTCTGCCGGTACAGATTCAGTGACAGTATCCGCAACCGGTGTTTCTTCCGGCACCGTGGTCTGAGGTGCTTCAGACTCGACAGTCAGAGAGCACTGTTCTGCCGCAACAGTGGCTTCTGCCGCTTCAGTCATCACCTGAGCAACAACGGTGGTTTCTGTTATCACCGCGGTTGTTTCGGTGATTTCCGGTGTCTCAGCGGCGATTTCCTGTTCTGCCTGTGCAGCCGGTGTTACAACCGGGTACTGGATCCACACTTTACCGGAAGCCAGTTCAGGTGAGAACACAGCCATTTCCAGCGGAACCGGAGATTGCGTCAGCTGACGGTCTTCACGGTAACGGCGGCGGCGCTGACCACTCACCCGCAGATGACGTGGTGAACGGCGGGAGCGGCGCGGCAGGATGTTGTCGCTGTGTGCTTCATCACCATTGCTTTCAGCCGCTGCCGGTGCCACGGTATCCGCAGGAACTGCCGCAGGGGCATCATCAATAACAACCGGAACCGGTGCTGCAACAGCCGGTTTAGTCTGCGTTTCACCGTCAGTGACGCGGACAGAGCCGTTCAGCTGGCGGCGGGTACGGCGCTGACGAACCGGCGTCGGTGCATCATCATCTTCCGTATTTCCGTCACTGTTCAGGGCATCCTGCTCGTCCTGCTGGGCGCGCAGTTTTTTCGCATCCTGCTGGGCACGTTTTTCGTCCTGACGGCGGCGCTGACGCTCTGCACGCTGTTCACGGCGTAACTGCTGCTGTGCTTCGCGGGCGGCCAGCTCTTCCGGTGTCAGATCGTCATTCGGTGTATTCTGATTACGGCCTTTACGCGGCTCATTCACCGTATCGCGATCGCGTTTGTTACGCGATTCGTTATCACTGCGCTCAGGACGGTCAGCACGCTCGGTACGTTCGCCGTTGCGATCATTACGATCACGGCGGTTACGGCGCTGTTTATTACGATCATTCCCGCCGCGGCGGTTGTTGTCGTTAGTCTGTTTTTTCTCTTTCTGTTCAGTTTCTTCCGGCACAGCAGGTGCGGAGCCGAACAGTTTTTTGATGAAACGGCTAAAGAAGCCACCTTCAGAAGCCGCAGGTGCCTGTTTGTCCTGACGGTTATCGCGTTTGCTTTCCGGTTTGCGGGTTGCGGCAGTCTGTGCCGGTACCGGTGCATCGGAGGTGATAGCAAAGGCATTGATAGCCGGTTGTTCCGGCGCACGGCGTTCCTGAGTTTCCTCTTCTTCACCGGCAGCGGATTCCGCTTCGTATTTCTCCGGCAGACGGTAGCTCAGGGTACCGATTTCATCACCTTTACGGACACGGACCACACGGAAGTGCGGGGTTTCCATCTGGTTGTTCGGCACGATAATCACGCTGACACCGGCCTGGCGTGCTTCAATCGCACTGACCGCCTGGCGTTTTTCGTTCAGCAGATAAGAGGCGACCGGCACCGGCACAATCGCATGTACCTGATGGGTGTTCTCTTTCAGCGCTTCTTCTTCAATCAGACGCAGAATGGAGAGCGCCAGCGATTCGTTATCACGCACAGTCCCGGTACCGCTGCATCGCGGACACACATGATGGCTTGATTCACCCAGTGACGGGCTCAGACGCTGACGGGACATCTCCAGCAGACCAAAGCGGGAAATGCGGCCAATCTGGATACGGGCGCGATCCTGACGGACGGCCTCGCGCATGCGGTTTTCCACTTCGCGCTGATGACGGACCGGGGTCATATCGATAAAGTCGATAACAATCAGGCCGCCGAGGTCACGCAGGCGCAGCTGACGGGCGATTTCATCCGCCGCTTCCAGGTTGGTGTTAAACGCGGTTTCTTCGATATCACCGCCGCGCGTTGAGCGGGAGGAGTTGATATCGATAGCGGTCAGGGCTTCGGTGGTGTCGATAACAATCGCACCGCCGGACGGCAGACGGACTTCGCGCTGGAAAGCGGATTCAATCTGCGATTCGATCTGATAATGACTGAACAGCGGCACTTCGCCCTGATACAGCTTGATTTTGCTGGCAAAATCGGCACGACCGATAGCGGTGATGTGCTTGCGTGCCAGTTCCAGAATTTTCGGGTTATCGATGAGGATTTCACCGATGTCCGGGCGCAGATAATCACGGAACGCACGGACGATAACATTACTTTCCTGATGGATCAGGAACGGAGCAGGGCGGCCTTCAGCAACTTTTTTGATGGCTTCCCAGTGCTTGATACGGTATTCGAGATCCCAGCGCAGGGCATCAGCCGATTTACCGACACCGGCGGTGCGGACAATCAGACCCATACCCTCCGGGATATCCAGCGCGGACAGGGCTTCTTTCAGCTCGGTGCGGTCATCCCCTTCGATACGGCGGGAAATACCCCCGGCACGCGGGTTATTCGGCATCAGAACCAGATAGCTGCCGGCCAGGCTGATAAAGGTGGTGAGTGCCGCGCCTTTATTCCCGCGCTCTTCTTTGTCCACCTGTACAATGACTTCCTGACCTTCTCTCAGGACATCTTTGATATTCGGGCGGCCGGAAGCGTGGTAATTAGCGGGGAAATACTCGCGGGCAATTTCTTTGACGGGAAGGAAACCGTGACGTTCTGCGCCATAGTCAACAAAAGCAGCTTCTAAACTCGGTTCAATACGGGTGATTTTCCCTTTATAGATGTTTGCTTTTTTTTGTTCGTGACCGGGGCTTTCGATATCCAGATCATACAAGCGCTGCCCGTCAACAAGGGCAACACGCAACTCTTCCTGCTGAGTTGCGTTGATTAACATTCTTTTCATTATAAGTTACTCAATTTTTTTCATTTAGTTAGTGCGCTGCGGGCAATTTCGTTGCTACCGGAACCGATGACCTCGTGGCTTTTACCGCACCGTCAGCCTCCCGGCTGTCGATCGTATAGAGGTGCAAATTGTGTCGGTGAGGTTCAGTCTTGTCTGAATCCCCGTTGCCGGCTGAAAATCACGTTTATACGCGATACCGGCCCGGTAAGCTGCAACCCGCAGCCCGCTGATTATCTGACCGGAAATAACGTCTTACGCCATTGCTGCGTTGTCATCGGTCAGACAAAGATAAAATATCTGTTTTGCCAAAATCGGCGCATGCATTATTCCATTGCCGGTGTGGTTATAGCAAGGTGACATTGCATGTTTCGGTGAAATTTGTGCAGAAATTTGTTAATGACGTTAATCCTTGGTCTTTTTCCGGAAAAAATGGGAAAATAGCCGCGTAAAACATTGATGCACATTTGCCGCCTGTTTCACCGGGAAAATATCCCGGTTTACGGAGCAACGGTTCAGAGGATAGCCCCCCGTTTCATGAAAACTGATAATCAGACAGTTCAATTTGTTGTTGTGTCCGGCGATGAAGCCGGCCAGCGTATTGATAATTTCCTGCTCGCGCGTCTCAAAGGGGTGCCGAAGAGCATGATTTACCGCATCATCCGTAAAGGGGAAGTGCGTGTCAATAAAGGCCGGATTAAGCCGGAATACAAAATCGCGGACGGGGACAGCATCCGTATCCCGCCGGTGCGTGTGGCTGAGAAAAACGATGCCCCGGTGTCGGCGAAACTGGATAAAGTGTCCGCACTCGCAGAGTGTGTATTGTATGAGGATGATCATATTCTGGTGATTAATAAACCGGCGGGTACAGCGGTACACGGCGGCAGCGGTCTGAGTTTCGGTGTGATTGAGGCAATGCGCGCACTGCGCCCGGAGGCACGCTTCCTGGAGCTGGTACACCGGCTTGACCGCGATACCTCCGGCATTTTATTGATCGCCAAAAAACGTTCCGCGCTGCGGGCACTGCATGAGCAGCTGCGCCTGAAACAGATGCAGAAAGATTATCTGGCACTGGTACGCGGTCAGTGGCAGTCTTCGGTAAAAGTAGTGCAGGCACCGCTGCTGAAAAATATTCTCCAGAGCGGCGAGCGCGTGGTGAAAGTCAGCCCGGAAGGCAAACCGTCGGAAACACGGTTTAAAGTAGAGGAACGGTTTGAGGCGGCTACGCTGGTCAAAGCCAGTCCGGTCACCGGCCGTACACATCAGATCCGTGTTCACACGCTGCATGCGGGCCATCCTATCGCGTTTGATAACCGTTACGGTGATGCGCAGTTTGATGCTCAGCTGAAAGGCACGGGACTTAACCGGTTGTTTTTACATGCGGCGGCACTTGCCTTTACCCATCCGTCTACCGGTGAGGCAATGCGCCTTCAGGCACCGTTGGATGAAAAACTGCGCAATTGCCTGACGGTACTGCGGTCGAAACAGGCAAAATAAGCAGAGAGCAGAAATAAAGAACCCGCGCAGAACGCGGGTTTTTGCTTATACAGAGGGTATTCTGCGGTTACTTCGTCTGCACACCGATAATCTTTGTGGTGCAGCTTTGTGCAATCTCACCGATTGCCTGAGAGTCCTGTTCGGTCAGTGCCTGACCTTTGCGGATCCGATCATCCAGTTTTTCCAGTCCGTCTTTGCCGAATTTCGCCAGCGAGTTGTCATACACACACTCACAGACCGCCGGAACTTTACTGCGGTTCTCCGGGTTTTTCAGGTTGGTCACAGCGCCTTTTGTACAGTCGGCAACAAAGGTTGTCTTATCCGCCAGTGACGGGGCCGCCAGACCGGCAGCACTGAACAGCAGCGTTGCGGCAGCGATCATTTTCAGCTTCATGTCAGTTCCTCAGAATCATCGGATGCCCCGGAGCGTGTCAGCGGGGGATCCGCAGTGGGTTGTATCCGGCCTGAATCAGTAATTCTGTCAGTCGGATAAGCGGTAAACCTATCAGTGTATTAGGGTCATCTCCCTGCAGTTTTTTAAATAAGGCGATTCCTAAACCTTCAGATTTAAAGCTTCCGGCACACTGATACGGCATTTCCGCCAGCAGATAGGCACGGATTTCGTCATCATCCAGTGTACGGAAATATACGTGGTAAGGTTCACATATCGTGTGATCTTCCCCGGTGGCACTGTTATACAGGCTCAGCCCGGTATAAAAGGTGATGCACTGACCGGAGGCTTTGCGCAATTGTGCAAAGGCCGCGTCATAATGATGCGGTTTGCCGGTAATTTCCCCGTCCAGCACACAAACCTGATCAGAGCCGATAATCAGGCTGTCAGGGTACTGTTGTGTTAATGAACGGGCTTTTTCGCGTGCCAGGCGCATGACCAGCGACTGCGCATCTTCTGCCGGATGCGGGGTTTCATCGGTATCCGGGGCGGCGGATACAAACGGGATGCCGAGTTTTTCCAGCAACGCTTTGCGGTACAGGGAGGTGGAGGCGAGAACCAGTGAGATCATAAATATTCCGAAAGTCATGGTAAAAAGAATAAACTCATTCTAAACTATGCGCCGCTTATTGAGTGTATTTTTAGCGGGAAGGCAGGTTACCGCCCTCTTTGCTGTCTATATTTTCTTTGACTATATCGTCTTACGAATATAAGATGCGCGCCTTATGCAAAAGATAAAATTACCTCTGACTATTGATGCAAAGCGCGCCGCGCAGAAGCGTCTGGATTACCGGGGGTGCTATGCACCTGAGCAGGTTACGCGGTTAGCCGAATCGGTAGTCAGTGTGGACAGCGATGTTGATGTTGATTTGACGTTTGAAATCGATCCGCAGCGTCTGACAGTCATTAAGGGAACAGCAGAAACTGATGTTTCACTTGAGTGTCAGCGGTGTGGTAATATCTTCCCGCTTCATGTCCGCGCAACGTATTGTTTCAGCCCGGTTGTCAGCGATGAACAGGCTGAGGCATTACCGGAAGAGTATGAGCCAATTGACGTAAATGATTTTGGTGAGACAGATTTACTGGCAATGATTGAAGATGAATTAATTCTTTCTCTGCCTGTGGTTCCGGTACATGATTCTGAACACTGTGAAGTGTCCGACGCGGTGAAAGTCTTTGGTGAGCTTCCTCCGGAAGCAGAAAAACCAAATCCGTTTGCCGCATTAGCCAGTTTAAAGAAAAGTACTTAAGGAGTAAGGTCAATGGCCGTACAACAAAATAAACCAACTCGTTCCAAACGTGGTATGCGTCGCTCTCATGACGCACTGTCAGCAACTCTGGTTTCTGTTGACAAAACCTCTGGTGAAACTCATCTGCGCCACCATGTGACCGCTGATGGTTACTACCGTGGTCGTAAGGTAATCAACAAGTAATCTGCTGCTTTTTAAGCACGTTGATATCTTGACTAATCTAACCATCGCGTTAGATGCCATGGGTGGGGATATCGGCCCCCATGTCACAGTGCCTGCCTCGCTGCAGGCACTGGCATCTAATCCAAAGCTCACCTTGTTGCTGGTCGGGCACCCTGATTCCATTTCTCCTCTGCTTGCAAACCAGAATGCTGAGCTGCTCAGTCGTCTGCGGGTGATCCCTGCCTATGAGACGATTGCCGGTGATGCCAAACCTTCTCAGGCTATCCGCCAGAGCAAAGGCACATCCATGCGTATCGCGCTGGAACTGGTGAAAGAGGGGGAGGCACAGGCGTGCGTCAGTGCCGGAAACACCGGGGCGCTGATGGGGCTGGCGAAACTGATGCTGAAATCGATTGAAGGCATCGAGCGTCCCGCGCTGATGACCGTGGTGCCGAATCAGAAGAAAGGCAAAACGGTGCTGCTTGATCTGGGCGCAAATGCGGAGTGCAGCAGTGAGATGCTGGTGCAGTTTGCTGTCATGGGCGCGGTGATGGCAGAAGATGTGGCCGGGATCCCGCATCCGCGTGTGGCATTACTGAACATCGGTGAAGAAGAAACCAAGGGACTCGACAATATCCGCGAAGCAGCCACGGTGCTGAAATCGATACCGGACATCAATTATATCGGCTATGCAGAAGGTAACGAACTGCTGACCGGTAAAACGGATGTGCTGGTCTGTGACGGCTTCGCGGGTAACGTTACCCTGAAAACCATGGAAGGGGTGATTCGTGTGATCCTTTCTATGTTTAAATCACAAAATGAAGGCAAATCTTCATCCCTTCTGTACAAACTTGTGAAGAAAGTGGTGACAAAATGGCTGAATAAACGCTTCAGCCACCTGAACCCCGACCAGTATAACGGTGCTTCTCTGTTAGGATTACGCGGCATTGTGATTAAAAGTCACGGTGCGGCGAATGTAAGTGCATTCAACGCTGCCATAACGCAGGCGGTTCAGACTGTTGAAAAGCAGGTGCCTGAACGAATCGCATCCCGCCTCGCTATGGTATTACCCAAGAGTAACTAACTAATATGTATACAAAAATTTTAGGAACCGGGAGCTATCTTCCTGCACAAATCCGCACAAATGCTGATCTGGAAAAAATGGTCGACACAACCGATGAGTGGATTGTTACTCGTACGGGGATCCGTGAGCGCCGTCTGGCCGGTGATGATGAAACCGTTGTTACGATGGGGCACCAGGCAGCTCTGAACGCACTGGATATGGCGGGTATTCCTGCCGGTGATATCGATCTGATCGTTGTGGGTACCACTTCTTCCACGCACGGTTTCCCGAGCGCGGCCTGTGAAATCCAGAAACTGCTGGGCATTGACAGCTGCATCTCCTTTGATGTGGCGGCGGCATGTGCCGGTTTCAGCTACGCTATCAGCGTGGTGGATCAATTCATTAAAACCGGTATGGCGAAAAAAGCGCTGGTGATCGGTTCGGATGTGCTGGCGAAAACGCTGGACCCTGAAGATCGCGGTACTGTTATCCTGTTTGGTGACGGCGCGGGTGCTTTTGTGGTTGAAGCCTCAGAAGAGCCGGGCATTCTCTCCACCCATTTACATGCGGACGGTCGTTACGGCGATCTGCTGACATTACCGAATAAAGATCGTAAAGACAGCGAAAAACCGGCATACCTGACGATGGCAGGTAACGAGGTGTTCCGCGTGGCGGTCCGTGAATTAGCCAACGTCGTTGAAGAAGCGCTGGTGGCGAACAATATTGATAAATCAGAACTCGACTGGCTGGTGCCGCATCAGGCAAACCTGCGCATTATCAGTGCCACAGCAAAAAAATTAAATATGGGCATGGATAAAGTGGTGGTAACGCTTGATCGTCACGGCAACACCTCTGCGGCCTCTGTACCGACGGCATTCGACGAAGCGGTTCGTGACGGGCGCATCAAACGCGGTCAGCTGATTCTGATTGAAGCCTTCGGCGGTGGTTTTGCCTGGGGTTCAGCATTAATTCGTTTTTAATTTTTCAGGAAGCTAAATCATGTCTGCATATGCAATGGTATTTCCGGGACAGGGTTCTCAGTCAGTCGGTATGCTGGCGGACCTCGCGGCAAATTTTCCGGTCGTTGAGGCAACCTTTGCCGAAGCATCCGCTGAACTGGGCTACGATTTATGGGCACTCGTTCAGAACGGGCCGGAAGACGAACTGAATAAAACCTGGCAGACCCAGCCTGCACTGCTGGCGGCCTCTGTGGCTATCTGGCGTGTCTGGCAGGAAAAAAACGGCGCCATGCCTGCCATGATGGCGGGTCACAGCCTGGGGGAATACTCCGCGCTGGTGTGTGCCGGTGTGATGGATTTTAAAGAAGCCATCAAACTGGTGGAATTACGCGGCCGCCTGATGCAGGAAGCGGTTCCGGCCGGAACCGGTGCGATGTACGCGATCATCGGTCTGGAAAATGACGCTATCGCCAAAGCCTGTGAAGAAGCAGCCCGGGGGCAGGTCGTATCACCGGTTAACTTTAACTCGCCGGGCCAGGTGGTTATCGCCGGTGAGAAAGATGCCGTTGAGCGTGCCGGGGCATTATGTAAGGAAGCCGGGGCAAAACGTGCGCTGCCGTTGTCGGTCAGTGTGCCGTCACATTGTGCATTAATGAAGCCGGCTGCTGATAAATTAGCCGTTGCGCTAAAAAATATCACATTTAATACACCAATCTTTTCTGTTGTGAACAATGTTGATGTTAAGATAGAGACTTCCGCCGATGCAATTCGTGATGCATTAGTCCGTCAGCTTTATAATCCGGTACGCTGGACCGAAACTGTTGAGTTTATGGCCGCGCAGGGTATTGAAGAACTGCTGGAAGCAGGGCCGGGCAAAGTACTGACCGGGCTGACTAAGCGTATTGTGAAAACATTAACATCATCTGCTGTCAATGATATGTCATCATTGGAAACAGCACTTGAAAATCGCTGAGGTTGAGATGAGCTTTGAAGGCAAAATTGCCCTTGTCACCGGTGCGAGCCGCGGAATCGGCCGTGCAATTGCTGAGAAATTAGCAGCCCGCGGTGCAACTGTCATTGGTACTGCAACCAGCGAAAGCGGTGCGGCAGCTATCAGTGAATATTTAGGCGCGAAGGGTAAAGGCCTTGCGCTGAACGTGACCGACAGCGCATCCATTGACCATGTATTAGAAAATATTCGCGCTGAGTTTGGCGAAATTGATATTTTGGTTAATAATGCAGGTATCACACGTGACAACTTACTGATGCGTATGAAAGACGATGAGTGGCAGGATATCCTCGACACGAACCTTTCATCCGTATTTCGTCTGTCCAAAGCGGTTATGCGCGCCATGATGAAAAAACGTTGCGGGCGCATCATCACCATCGGTTCCGTTGTCGGGACGATGGGGAACGCCGGACAGGCTAACTATGCGGCGGCGAAAGCCGGGCTGATTGGTTTCAGTAAATCACTCGCCCGTGAAGTCGCGTCGCGCGGCATCACTGTCAACGTCGTTGCTCCGGGTTTTATCGAAACTGATATGACTCGCGCATTGACAGACGACCAGCGTGCAGGCATTTTATCTCAGGTTCCTGCTAACCGTTTGGGTGATGCTGAAGAGATTGCCAGTGCTGTAGCCTTCTTAGCTTCTGATGAAGCGGCTTACATCACAGGCGAGACATTGCATGTCAATGGTGGCATGTACATGATTTAATGTTTGAGCTGACCATTTGCCGTTTTTGTGTAAACACACGCAAAAGTGAGTATTTATATGGTTAGACCAGCCGGGATTGGGTTGCATCTTTTCCTGTATTTTATAAACTACGAAAACCATCGCATATAGCGAGTTTTGATAGGAAATTTAATAGTATGAGCGCTATCGAAGAACGTGTTAAGAAAATCATCGTTGAACAACTGGGTGTTAAAGAGGAAGAAGTAAAAAACGAAGCTTCATTCGTTGATGACTTAGGCGCTGATTCTCTTGACACAGTTGAGCTGGTGATGGCTCTGGAAGAAGAGTTCGACATCGAAATCCCAGACGAAGAAGCAGAAAAAATCACAACTGTACAGGCTGCTATTGACTACGTTGAGAACGCAGGCAAGTAAGCATCCCTCATGTCCAGGCGGTCACCCGACCGCCTTGTTTCTTTTATTTTCCCCCCCGGAGGATAAGCGTGTCTGAGCGTCGTGTAGTCGTGACCGGACTTGGCATGTTATCTCCTGTCGGTAATACAGTCGATTCATCCTGGAAAGCTGTGTGTGCCGGGCAGAGTGGTATCAGCCTGATTGATCATTTTGACACCTCTAACCATGCGACCAAATTCGCAGGTATGGTAAAAGATTTCAATCACGAAGATTTTAATATTTCGCGCAAAGATGCCCGGAAGATGGATCTCTTCATTCAATACGGTATTGCAGCCGGTATCCAGGCAATTGCGGATTCCGGACTTGAAGTAACAGAAGCCAATGCAACCCGCATCGGAGCTGCGATTGGTTCTGGTATTGGTGGTCTCGGACTGATTGAAGAAAACTGCAGCGCTCTGGCTGCCGGCGGCCCGCGTAAAGTGAGCCCGTTCTTTGTTCCCTCAACTATCATCAATATGGTTGCCGGACATTTAAGTATTATGTACGGCCTGCGCGGACCAAGCATTTCCATTGCCACTGCCTGTACATCCGGCGTGCATAACATTGGTCATGCTGCCCGGATCATCGCTTACGGTGATGCGGATGTGATGGTTGCCGGTGGTACTGAAAAAGCCAGCACACCATTAGGTGTTGCCGGGTTCGGTGCTGCGCGTGCCTTATCCACCAATAATGACAATCCTCAGGGCGCAAGCCGTCCGTGGGATAAAGATCGTGACGGGTTTGTGCTGGGTGACGGCGCCGGTATGCTGGTGCTGGAAGAGTACGAACACGCGAAAAACCGCGGTGCGAAAATCTACGCGGAGCTGGTCGGTTTCGGGATGAGCAGCGATGCTTATCACATGACATCACCACCGGAAAACGGTGACGGTGCCGCACTGGCCATGGCAAACGCGATTCAGGATGCGGGTATTCCTGCTGACAGCATCGGCTATATCAATGCTCACGGTACATCCACCTCTGCGGGTGATGTGGCGGAAGCAAAAGCCGTTGAAACGGTATTTGGTGAAGGAACCAACGTTCTGGTCAGTTCCACCAAATCCATGACCGGTCACCTGCTGGGTGCCGCCGGTGCAGTGGAATCCATTTTCACCATTCTGGCACTGCGTGATCAGATCATACCGCCGACCATCAACCTGGATAATCAGGATGAAGCGGTCTGCAAACTCGACTTTGTACCGGGCAAAGCCCGCAAAGTGGAAGGTATGGAATACGCACTCTGTAACTCTTTCGGCTTCGGCGGCACCAACGGTTCCCTGATTTTCCGTAAGATCTGAGTCTGTTTTCTGAGAAAAAAGCGCCTGACGGCGCTTTTTTTTTACCTGACGGGTGACGTTATCGCAGTTTTGCACAAAAATCACAGCTGTACTATTATACAGGTCTGTCCGCATACTGAATGACGGTTAAATAATAACCGTTAAAACAATGAGTTGGCTATGACGCAACAGACGCATTACTGGGTCAATGGTGTAGCGCAGCACACTATTGCGATTTCTGATCGCAGTGTGCAGTTTGGTGACGGCTGTTTTACCACGATGCGCATTGTTAACAGCAAACCGTCTCTGCTGTCACGCCATCTGCACCGGCTCCGCAGTGGTTGTGCCGGGCTGGGGCTGACGCCGCCGGATGATGCAAGGCTGACTCAGTGGATAATGCAGGCCGCAGAGGGTGCAGCGGATGGTGTGCTGAAAGTGATTATTTCTGCCGGTGAGCAGGGGCGCGGTTACCTGCGTGCGGATGTACCGCCGGTAGTGATCCTGATCCGCTCCGCATATCCGGAAAGCTATCCGGCATTGCAGGATCGCGGGTTATCGGTGGTGAAAAGCCCGGTACCGTTGTCCGTCAATCCATATCTGGCGGGTATCAAACACCTGAACCGGCTGGAGCAGGTGCTGATCCGCCGTTATACGGCAGAACAGCAGGCCGATGAAGCCATTGTCTGTGATACTGACGGCATTCTGACCGAAGGATGCAGCGCCAATTTGTTCTGGCGCTGTGGTGATGACGTATTTACCCCGTCACTGAGAAAATGCGGCGTGGCAGGTGTGATGCGCGCACATATCATGGATGTGCTGAAAGGCAGCCGTTACCGCTGTTATGAAGCCGAACGTTTTCCGCAGGTGCTGGCAAAAGCGGATGAAGTGATTATGTGCAACGCGCTGATGCCGGTCATGCCGGTCAATGATATCCGTGCGGATGCCCGTCATCACTGGCATTATACCTCCCGCTCACTCTTTACCTGGCTTTTGCCGCACTGTCCGGCAGCAATACCCTGATTGAACAGAGTTAATGACTGATGAAAAAAACACGGATTTTCCTTGTGACATTTTTGGTGCTGCTTGCGGTTGCGGGCGGCGTGGCGTACTGGCTTTATCATCAGGTGAACGCATTTTCCGGGCAAAAAATTTCTGTCACTGAAGAGACCATTTTCACCATTCCGCCGGGTACCGGTCGTGTGGCGCTGGAGAAAAAACTGGCGGAAAGCGGGATTATCCCGGAATCACATAATTATGACTGGCTGCTGCAACTGGAGCCGGAACTGGCAAAAATCAAAGCCGGTACTTACCGTCTGACACCGGATATGACGGTCAAAAGCATGCTGCAACTGTTTGTCAGCGGTAAAGAGGCGCAATTCAGTATCCGTTTTGTGGAAGGCAGTAAATTAGCGGACTGGCAGAAGATTCTGTCGGAAGCGCCTTACCTGAAACAGACCCTCGCGGATTTACCGGCGGATAAACTGACAGAAATGCTCGGCCTGCCTGCCGGGAGTCACCTGGAAGGGCGTTTTTATCCGGATACCTATCTTTATACCGCCGGAACGGAAGATACTCAAATCCTGAAACGGGCGCATCAGCAGATGGAAACCAAACTGGCGGCGGCATGGAAGACCCGTAACACCGACTTACCGTATGCCGATCCGTATGAAATGCTGATCATGGCCTCGCTGATTGAAAAAGAGACCGGCGTGGACGGCGAACGCAAAAAAGTGGCCTCGGTCTTTATGAACCGGCTGAAACTGAAAATGCGCCTGCAAACCGACCCGACGGTGATTTACGGCATGGGTGAGCGTTATCAGGGCACGATTTACCGCAGCGACCTGGCACGGGTAACGCCGTATAATACCTATCAGATTGACGGCATGCCGCCGACGCCAATCGCCATGCCGGGCAGTGCTTCGCTGGAAGCGGCAGCCAGACCGGACACCACCGGTTACCTTTACTTTGTCGCAGACGGCAAAGGCGGACATGTATTTACCACGAATCTGCGGGATCACAACCGGGCGGTTGCAGATTACCGTAGCGGATTAAAAAAACAATGACAGGCAAATTTATAGTAATTGAAGGACTTGAAGGTGCCGGAAAAACCACGGCACGTCAGGTGATTGTTGATACACTGCATGAAAACGGCATCACAGATCTGATCTATACCCGTGAGCCGGGTGGCACGCCGCTGGCAGAAAAACTGCGTACGCTGATTAAAGACGGGATCGACGGCGAAACGGTTACTGATAAAGCAGAAGTGCTGATGTTATACGCTGCCCGTATTCAGCTGGTCGATAATGTGATCAAACCGGCACTGGCGCGCGGACAATGGGTGATCGGCGATCGCCATGATCTCTCCTCTCAGGCTTATCAGGGCGGCGGACGCGGTATTGATCGCCAACTGATGGCGTCACTGCGTGATACCGTACTGGGGGATTTTTATCCTGATTTTACCCTGTATCTTGATCTGCCGCCGGAAACCGGCCTGGCCCGTGCCCGCAGCCGGGGCGAACTGGACAGAATCGAACAGGAATCACTGGATTTCTTCCGCCGCACCCGATCCCGTTATCTGGAGCTGGCAGAGTCTGATCCGCGCATTGTGACCATTGATGCTTCGCAATCAATGGATAATGTTCATCAATCAATCCGCTCTGCCATACTGAACTGGCTGGCACAGCAGAAAGAGGCGTAATGAACTGGTATCCGTGGCTTAATCCTGTTTACCGTCAGCTGGCAACCGCGTGGTTGTCCGGTCAGGGACACCATGCTCTGCTGCTGTACGGCATTTCCGGCACCGGTACCGACGAGCTGGCCTATGCCCTGACACGTCTGCGGATGTGTCAGCAGCCACAGGGCATCAAAAGCTGCGGGGAGTGCCACAGCTGTAAACTGATGCTGGCAGGCACTCATCCGGATTTTTATCTGCTGCAGCCGGAAAAAGGCAAATCCGCCATCGGGATTGATGCGGTGCGGGCCGTGACAGAAAAATTGTACGACCATGCCCAGCAAGGGGGAGCCAAACTGGTGCATATTCCGCAGGCGGAACTGCTGACCGAAGCGGCTGCCAACGCCTTGCTGAAAACCCTGGAAGAGCCGACAGAGAATACCTGGTTTGTGTTACAAAGCCGGGGGGCGGAGCAGTTGCTGCCGACACTGCGCAGCCGTTGTTTTGCTTATCATCTGGCTCCGCCGTCAGCGGATACCGGGGGGCAGTGGTTGCAGCGCGAATATCCGCAGTCTGATGCGGTGTCGCGGCAGACGGCGCTGAATCTTTGTCACAATGCCCCGGCGGCGGCATTGTCACTGCTGACCACCGCTGACTGGCAGAATCGCCTGAACCTGTTTACGCAACTGGCCGCGTCCGTACGCAGCGGAGACTTTTTATCGCTGTTATCTGAACTGAATCATCAGGATGCGGAAAAACGCATCAGCTGGCTGACGACTCTGTTTATGGATGCGGTAAAATATCAGCAGAATATGGCACCTGCCTGTCTGAATCAGGATCAGTCTGCGCTTGTTGCACAACTGGCGACGCATTACAGCAGCGCACACTTACTGAATGCAGCGGAAAGCTGGCTGACCTGCCGCCACCGGCTGATGACCATCACCGGTGTGAATCAGGAACTGCTGCTGACAGAACAATTATTACACCAGGAAACCCTGTTTTCTGCATCACCTAATTTAAGATAATGAGTTAATTATGTTTTTAGTCGATTCCCATTGCCACCTCGATTGCCTGGATTATGAAAAAAAGCATGAAAGTGTGGACGATGTTATGCAAAAGGCCGCGCAGCGTGATGTGAAATACGCGCTGGCGGTGGCGACCACCCTGCCGGGTTACACCAAAATGCGTGAGCTGATTGGCGAGCGCCCGGATGTGGCCTTTTCCTGCGGTATTCATCCGCTGAATCTGGATGAACCGTATGATTTCACTCAGCTGCGCGCAATGGCAGCGGACAGCCGCGTGGTGGCACTCGGTGAAACCGGGCTGGATTACTACTACCAGAAAGAAAATGCCGCGCTTCAGCGTGATGTTTTCCGCGAGCATATCCGTATCGGACGTGAGCTGAATAAACCGGTGATTGTCCATACCCGCGATGCCCGTGAAGATACCCTGGCGATTATCCGTGAAGAGCAGGCCGGGGAGTGCGGCGGCGTGTTACACTGCTTTACCGAAGACAAAGAGACGGCCTCAGCGCTGCTGGATGAAGGTTTTTATATCTCCTTTTCCGGTATTCTGACTTTCCGCAATGCCGAGCAGATCCGCGAAGCCGCCCGTATTGTACCGCTGGATCGCATTCTGGTGGAAACCGACTCGCCGTATCTGGCCCCGGTACCGTTTCGCGGTAAAGAGAACCAGCCCGCGTATGTGCGTGATGTGGCGGAGTATATGGCGGTATTAAAAGGGGTGAGCGTTGAGGCGCTTGCTGAGATCACCACTGACAATTTCTGCCGTCTGTTTCAGGTGTCTGTCCGGTAAATCCGCACACATCTGTCAGGCTGATTAATTACAGGAGCAGGTTATGGCCGAAGAAACTATTTTTAGTAAAATTATTCGTCGTGAAATTCCGTCTGATATCGTCTATCAGGATGACAGCGTGACAGCGTTCCGGGATATTTCCCCGCAGGCACCGACACATATTCTGATTATTCCTAACCATCTTATTCCTACCGTGAATGATGTCACACCGGAAGATGAACAGGTTCTGGGTCATATGATCACGGTTGCGGCTAAAATCGCACAGCAGGAAGGTATTGCTGATGACGGCTACCGCCTGATCATGAACTGCAACCGCCATGGCGGACAGGAAGTGTTCCATATTCATATGCATCTGGTCGGCGGCCATCATCTGGGGCCGATGCTGGCGAAATAACCGGCGGACAGGAGAACAGTGATGAAACGTCTTTTATGTGTGATAGCGTCAGTCTGGCTGCTCGCCGGGTGTCCTTCAACGGCGCCGGTAACACCTCCGGTACCGGTGGGTACCGTAACGCCGCCGCCGGATACCACACTGCCGCCGCTGCCGCCGCCGGATACGGTACCGGTTCCGCCGAAAATGAAAAAAATCGAGTGGGAACAGAGTATTACACCACTGGTTAATCAGATGGTTCACAGCGACGGCGTGAATCAGGGCAGCACGCTGCTGGTGAATAAAGTCGGTAATAAAACCAACAGCAGTCTGCAAACCAGCGTTGCGACCGGTGCGCTGATGAATACCATCGGAAAAACCGGGGTACTGAATGTGATCCCGGCCGGTGCGGTCAGCAGTGCTATGTCGGTGCTGGGCATGGGGGATAACGACACACTGACCCTGCGCAGTAAAGCGATTGGTCTGGCGCGTTATCTGAATGCCGACTATGTACTGTACAGTGTGGTGACCGGTACCCGTGAGGCCCGTCAGATGGAGATGCAGCTGATGTCTGTCAGCAGCGGTGAAATCATCTGGTCCGGTAAGGGCGCGGTGCTTGAGCAGTAACCGCGCGTTACTGTTATGCCTCGCTGAACACTTTCCCGCACTGCCTGCCGGCGGCTGGACAATCCGTCCGCTGAACGGGCTGACGCGGGAAAGTGTCAGTATTGAACAAAAAGGTGTGTCTCTGATTGGCAGAGCACAGACCATGCACAGTGCGGATATCGGTGTCAGCCGTCAGAAAGAGGCGCGGATCCTGTACCGTCTGCGTGACAGCGGCCTTGCCCCGCGCGTGGCCGGGTTCAGCCACGGCTGGCTGCTTTTGTACCGGGTGGCGGGGGAGACTCTGCCGCCGGAACGGATGCAGCAACCGCGCTTTATCCCGCAACTGGCGGCGCTGGTCAGCAATCTGCATAACCAGCCGCTTACCGGGTATCGTCTGCCGCTCAAAGCGCAGGCAGATCGCCATTTTCACCTGACCGACAAACGCCGCCGCACCCCGCAGCTGTTGCGTATCCATCGTCACTTTATGCGCGAAGCAGAGCCTCAGCCGCTGAAACTGGCACCCGCGCATATGGATATCCACCCCGGTAATATCGTGGCGGCAGCGGGGGAGCTGCATCTGATTGACTGGGAATATGCCGCTGACACGGATATCGGTCTGTCTCTCGCCACACTTTTTCGTGCCAATCACTGGTCATTGACGTTAATTCACACTTTTCTGCGTTATTATTCTGCTTATCACTGTCCGCAGCGCGTACTGGCGCAGACCTGCCGCTGGCAGGCACGGGCAGATTATATGATGGTTATGTGGTTTGAGAGCCGCTGGGGACAAACCGGCGACCCGCAGTTTCTGCAATACCCGGCCGCGCTGAAAGCCGCCGCCGGGCTCAGGTAAATATAACGAGGTGTCACCATGGGTCCTGTAATGTTAGATGTCGAAGGGTATGAGCTGGACAGCGAAGAGCGCGAGATCCTGCGCCACCCTTCAGTCGGGGGAGTGATTCTCTTTACCCGTAATTTCCATGACACGGCACAGCTGCGCGAACTGACGCGGCAGATCCGTGAAGCTACCCGCGACAACCGGGTTGTGATTGCGGTTGACCAGGAGGGCGGTCGTGTCCAGCGCTTTAAAGACGGCTTTACCCGTCTGCCGGCGGCACAGTCTTTTGCCCTGTTTAATGACCTGCTCACCGGCTCTGCGCTGGCGGAAGAGGCGGGCTGGCTGATGGCGGCGGAAATGATCGCCATGGATATTGATATCAGTTTCGCGCCGGTGCTGGATCTGGGACACGGCAGTGCGGCTATCGGCTCACGCGCTTTCCACGAGGACGGCGACATTGCGGCGCAGATGGCGGAGCGCTTTGTGCGCGGTATGCGCAGCGCCGGGATGTCGAGCACCGGTAAACACTTCCCGGGACACGGCGCGGTCAGTGCGGATTCCCATAAAGAAACGCCGCGTGATGAGCGCGACCCGGCGGTGATCCGCGGTAAAGACATGGCGATTTTCCGCGAATTTATCCAGCGTGGTCTGCTTGATGCAGTGATGCCTGCACATGTGATTTACACGCAGATTGATGATCGTCCGGCGAGCGGTTCTTCTTACTGGCTGAAATCGGTACTGCGTCAGCAGCTCGGGTTTGACGGGGTGATTTTCTCCGATGACCTGTCAATGGAAGGCGCGGCGGTGATGGGCGGCTATGCGGAGCGTGGTCAGGCATCACTGGATGCGGGCTGCGATATGATCCTGGTCTGTAATAACCGTAAAGGTGCTGTGACTATCCTTGATAATTTGCCTGTTATCACGGCACAACGTATTGATAAGTTGTATCATCGGGGTAAAGGTTATGATCTGGCTGAACTGCAGCGCAGTGAGCGCTGGCAGCAGGCGAACAAAACCCTATCCGTATTACACGAACAATGGCAGGAGCGAGCATGATTATTTATCTTCATGGATTTGATTCAACCAGCCCGGGCAATCATGAAAAAGTGATGCAGCTGAAATTTGCGGATCCCGATGTCCGTTTTATCAGTTACAGCACACTGCATCCGCGTTATGACATGAAATATCTGCTGACTGAAGTGGATAAAGCGGTAAAACAGAGCGAAGGACCGGCCATTGTGCTGGGCGTGGGTCTGGGGGGCTTCTGGGCTGAACGTGTCGGCTATCTGTGCGGGATCCGCCAGGTGATGGTGAACCCGAACCTGTTCCCGTATGAAAATATGGAAGGTAAAATCGACCGCCCTGAAGAGTATCTGGATATCATGACCAAGTGTATCTCGGATTTCCGCGAACTGAACCGGCAGAACTGCCTGGTGCTGTTGTCCCGCAATGATGAGGCGCTGGATAACCAGCGTGCGCATGACACGCTGTCGCCGTACTATCAGGTCATCTGGGATGAAGAACAGACCCATAAGTTTAAGGATCTGTCCCGTCATCTGCAGGAAATCAAAGGGTTTAAAACCGCGTTTAAAAAAGCCTGATAACACCGCCTCTCTGTAAAACAGCCGCGCCTGCTGAAGGCGCGGTATTTTTCCCCTGCAACTGAAGCGATTCCTGTCTCAAATCTGCCTTTCCTGTGATCCTTCTCTTACGTATCGTTCCGGTCATTGCGTTATATCAATAACTTTCCTTTGCTGAATCAGCAAGATAACTGGCTTTTATTATCCGCTGCGCTGAGAAGTTAATCCGGTGATTAAAGAAAGCATCAGAGGTAAACCAAAAGTAAAATTATTTTGCTAAATTTAAAATAATGTTTGCATTTTCCCGCCGGATTACCCAAAATTTGATTATGATCAAATATGGTATGACCAAATTACCTGTTGTGGTATACCATGGTGTGACACGATTCAGTTTTATCTGATGTTATCTCACTGTTTTTTATGAAGAGCCCTGAGATAACGTTAGATTATTTTTCAGAGGATGTTATGACTACACCGAATACGAAGATTGTGATTATCGGCGGTGGCGCAGGCGGGCTGGAACTGGCAACGCAACTCGGCCACAAATTAGGTAAGAAGAAAAAAGCGGAAATCACACTGGTCGATCGCAACAGCAGCCACCTGTGGAAACCGTTGTTACACGAAGTGGCGACCGGTTCTCTGGATGACGGCGTGGATGCCCTGAGCTACCTGGCGCATGCCCGCAATCACTATTTCAATTTCCAGCTGGGTTCGATGACCGGTCTGGATCGTGACAGCAAAAACATTACCCTGGCGGAAATCCGTGACAACAACGGTGATCTGCTGGTGCCGGAGCGTAACCTGGATTATGACATCCTGGTGATGGCTCTGGGCAGCACCTCCAACGATTTCGGTACCCCGGGGATCAAAGAAAACTGTATCTTCCTCGACAGTCCGTCACAGGCGAACCGCTTCCATAATGAGATGCTGAACCTGTTCCTGAAATACTCCGCCAGCCACGGCGAAGGCGACAAAGTCAATATCGCGATTGTCGGCGGCGGGGCGACCGGGGTGGAGCTGTCAGCGGAACTGTATAATGCCGTTGAACAGCTTCACAGCTACGGTTTTAAAGGTCTGAATACCGATGCGCTGAATGTGACGCTGGTGGAGGCGGGTGAGCGTATTCTGCCTGCACTGCCGCCGAAAATTGCCGGTGCCGCACATCAGGAGCTCACCAAACTGGGTGTGCGTGTGATGACGCAGACCATGGTCACCAGTGCCGATGAATCCGGTCTGAACACCAAAGACGGCGAGCATATCACCGCAAGCCTGATGGTCTGGGCGGCGGGCATCAAGGCCCCGGATTTCCTGAAAGAGATTGGCGGGCTGGAAACCAACCGTATTAATCAGCTGATGGTCAAACCAACACTCCAGACCACCCGTGATGACGCAATTTTCGCTATCGGTGACTGCTCTTCCTGCCCGAAAAAAGAGGGCGGATTTGTTCCGCCGCGTGCGCAGTCAGCACACCAGATGGCAACCCGCTGTTATCACAACATCCTTGCGGTACTCAACGATAAGCCGCTGAAGGATTATGTGTTCAAAGATCACGGTTCACTGGTTTCTCTCTCCCGGTTCAGTACAGTCGGCAGCCTGATGGGTAACCTGATGCGCGGCAATATGATGATTGAAGGACGTATTGCCCGTGTGATGTATATTTCGCTGTATCGTATGCATCAGATTGCGCTGCACGGTTATATTAAAACCGGGCTGATGATGCTGGTTGGTGGTATAAACCGGATTATCCGTCCGCGGCTGAAATTACATTAATTGATCTCCTCCGATAATGACGCCTCAGGGCGTCATTTTTTATAATAATAAACCCTGCTGAAAGCAGGGAAACAGATATTGCACGAATTTGATGTAAAACCGGAAAATGTATTATTCAGCAGCGATTTGGTATCATCACTAACAGATAATTCCGGTGGTAATGCACAAAATAAGGCAGATACTGCTCTTTATTCATTATTTTTGATCGTTGTCAGTACACATACAGTCAGGTTGAATTAATAAATTACAGGGACAGAATTTTTGTTTCATCATTATTATTTAACTTTTATTTAGCGGTGCTGTGGGAATATAGTCCGGTAAGATTAAATGTTAAAAATAAACCGGTCACGGATAGGAATAATCCTAATTATCACCGCTGGATATTTATATAATTTGACAATGAATAAAATTGAACGGAAACCATTATCACGAATAACAGTCACAGGACTTATTCTTCTTTTTGTTATTTTTGTGATAATTATTTCTTTTGCTGTGACAAAGAATAAGCATCCTGCTGTTGCTGAGGTTCTTTCATCTGAACCTATCATGGCAACGGTTCCGGTGCGTCATGAATACTGTGACCTGACAGCGATGCCCGGCCCGTATAAAAGAGACCTTCTGGATATCGTCCACCCGACAGAACAGGTCTGTACCCCGTATCTGCTGTATGAAACCCTGCTGCACGCACCAAAGGTGTACGGCGGCCCGACATACCGCGCCTGCACCATGGCTTACACCTATGAGCACCGGATTGTGGGCTATGATGTGGTGTATAAAATCAAAGATACCGTCGGCAGAGTGAGAATCAATTATAATCCCGGTGATGTCATGCCGGTGGATAACACCGGGCGGCTGATCATTTTACCCGAACTGAATAGCGTGAAATAAAGTGCGTTGCGGATAAAAAAAAGAAAATACCGGTTTACGCGGCAAACCGGTATTTACCACTTTTTATTTAAAGTAACCGGAAATTAAACCCAGCCTTTCTGACGAAACTGTTTTAATACCGTCACAAATTGCTGCATTTCTTCCGGTGTACCTAATGTCAGGCGACTCCAGCCGGTTACCGGCGGAAATTCACGGCCGACCATAATATGATTCTCTTTCATCCGTTGCTGATAGGTTTTTACATCCCCACTGACTTTATGGAAGATAAAATTAGCCTGTGAGGGGGCATAAGGCAGATTTAATTCTTTCAGTGCCGCTGCCACAATTTCCCGTGATACATCCGTTGAATGACGGCTGTAATCAATAAACGGTTTATCATTCAGGGATGCGAGAGCGGAAACGGTACCCGCTATATTAGTATTATCGATAGAATTGAAGTTATTTATCTGCTCTGTCACTGCCGGCAGCGAAATACCGTAACCGACACGAAGCCCGGCCAGGGCAAATATTTTCGAGAAAGTCCGCGTCACGATAATATTGGATTTTCCGGCAGCCACCCATTCAACCGCACTTTTAAATTGCGGATCAGACACAAATTCCGCATACGCCTCATCAATAATAAAATTCTGCTGCGGTGGTGCCTGGTTTACCCACTGTGCGAGTTGTGATGCCGGGGTGATCATGGCAGTCGGGTTATTCGGGTTACAGATATAGATAACGGAATGACCGGCAAAGTTATCCGCAATCGCCTGCATGGCCGCGAGATCGAAAGAGAGATCGGCTTTCAGCGGTACTTTGACAATATTCACGCCCAGCGGCTCAGCATACAGTTCGGCATAATTGAATGTCGGATCCGGCACAATCAGCTGCACCGGCTGCTGTTTTTTCTGCGCATCCGCCACCAGCATCTGCACAGCCGCCTGAATGGTTTCCGAGGAACCATTCCCGAGGCTGATGTGCGCCGGTGTCAGTGAGAAGTGTGCGACAATCTGCTCAATCAGCGCTTCGCGGGCAGCATCCGGATAGCGGAATGCGCCGGGAAGGGCATCAATAATCGCCTGGCGGGCTTTCGGCGACATCCCCAGTGAGTTTTCATTGAAGTTCAGCAGCAGCGGATTTTCTGCACTGAGCGGTGCGGCGTTAACAGCGGGAGAAACGGTATCCGTGGCGGCATGACCGGTGCTGATCAGAGAAGCAGCCGTTAAGCCACCGAATGCGATCCCTGTTGATTTCAGAAACGAACGACGATCCATAGTATTTACCCTGTTGTTGTCATTATATTTTGGTAAATACTAACCGAACTAATAATCACCTTGCAAATTAATATTCACAATAAATGGATTTTTATTCATTTTAAGGTGCCGGGCGAAACCGGCACCTGACAGAGAGGATGTTGTACGTTATACCGGATGAGCGGCAAACGCGGTCAGTAAATCGGCGACAAACTCAATACGTTTGCTGCGGTCGGTCAGGTCACAGATAAACTTCAGTTTTGACGGGCCGTCCAGCCGGTACTGTTTCGGGTTATTTTGCAGCAGCCCGATAAGATACGCCGGATCGACATGGTTTTTCTCACTGAACTCGATAAAACCGCCTTTCTCCTGGGCCTCAATCCGGCGGATCCCCAGCGCCTGTGCCTGCAGGCGCAGACCCGCCGCTGCCAGCAGGTAACGACCGGCATCCGGCAGCAGACCGAAGCGGTCAATCAGCTCAATTTTCAGCCCGGTCAGTTCGGTATCGCTGCGCGCGCTGGCAATCCGTTTGTAGAAGGAGAGGCGCATGCTGACATCCGGCAGGTAATCTTCCGGCAGCAGGGCAGGCATACGCAGCTCCACTTCGGTCTGGCTTTGGGTAAGGTCTTCCAGTGACGGCTCTTTGCCGCTTTTCAGGGAATCGACCGCACTTTCCAGCATCTCCATATAGAGGGTGAAACCCACGCTGGCCATCTGACCGCTCTGATCTTCGCCCAGCAGTTCACCCGCACCACGGATTTCCAGGTCATGTGTGGCGAGAGCAAATCCGGCACCCAAATCTTCCAGAGAGGCAATTGCTTCCAGGCGTTTATGGGCATCGGTGGTCATGGCTTTCGGGTGCGGGGTGAGCAGATAGGCATAAGCCTGATGATGCGAACGCCCGACACGACCACGCAGCTGATGCAATTGTGCCAGCCCGAAATGATCGGCCCGTTCGATGATAATGGTATTGGCGCTGGGAATATCGATACCGGTTTCAATAATCGTGGTACATACCAGCACATTAAAACGCTGATGGTGGAAGTCAGTCATGACCCGTTCAAGCTCGCGTTCACGCATCTGTCCGTGACCGACGGCCACACGGGCTTCCGGCACCAGTTCCGCAATACGGTCGCGGGCTTTTTCAATGTTTTCCACATCATTGTAGAGATAATAGACCTGACCGCCGCGCAGTACCTCACGCAGAATCGCTTCCCGCACCACCAGCTCATCATACTGGCGGACAAAGGTTTTCACCGCCAGCCGTCTTGCCGGCGGGGTGGCGATAATAGAAAGGTCCCGCATGCCGCTCATCGCCATATTCAGGGTACGCGGGATCGGGGTGGCGGTGAGGGTCAGGATATCCACATTGGCGCGCATCGCCTTGATGCGTTCTTTATGGCGGACACCAAAGCGGTGTTCTTCATCCACCACCAGCAGGCCGAGATCATGCCAGTGCACATCACTCTGCAACAGCTTGTGTGTGCCGATAATGATATCCACTTTACCTTCCCGGGTATCATCCAGCACCTGCTGCTGCTCTTTGGCGCTGCGGAAACGGGACAGGACTTCAATCCGCACCGGCCAGTTGGCGAAACGGTCACGAAAGTTATCATAGTGCTGCTGCGCCAGCAGGGTGGTCGGCACCAGCACAGCAACCTGTTTGTGGTTATGGACGGCGAGGAAGGCCGCCCGCATTGCGACCTCGGTTTTACCGAAACCGACATCACCGCACACCAGTCTGTCCATTGCCACCGGCTGACACATATCACTCAGCACCGCATTGATAGCCTGCTCCTGATCTGCGGTGGTTTCAAACGGGAAGGACTGGCAAAACTCGCGGTACTGTTCGCGATCATGCTTAAAGGCAAAGCCGGGTTTGACGGCCCGCTGTGCATAAATATCCAGTAACTGTGCCGCCACATCGCGGACTTTTTCTGCCGCTTTCTGACGTGCTTTACTCCAGGCTTCGCCACCGAGTTTATGCAGCGGGGCGCTTTCATCCGCACCTCCGGCATAGCGGCTGATCAGATGCAGTGAGGAGACCGGTACATACAGTTTATCTTCTCCGGCGTAGGTGAGGATCAGGTATTCCGCCTTGATCCCTCCGGCTTCCAGCGTGGTTAATCCCTGATAGCGGCCGACACCGTGCTCCAGATGTACCACCGGCTGACCGGGGCGCAGCTCCGCGAGGTTGCGGATCAGGGTATCGGTATTAATGGTTCGGCGGGTGTCCTGACGGCGGCGCACCACGCGCTCGCCCAGCATATCGCTTTCGCAGATCAGAACACGCTGACGGTCATTATCAACAAAACCGTGTTCGGCAGCACCGATCATGACATAAATGCCCGGTACAGTTGCCTCCTGCAGGCTGCGGATTTCCGCCGGTTTGATTTTGATCCGCGCCAGCAGTTCCTGCACGCTTTCACGCCGTCCCTCACTTTCCACCGAGAAAATCACGGCAGCGTCGGTGCTTTCCAGGAAGCGGCGCAGCGGGTCAAGCGGGGATTTCAGTTGCGGATTGACTTTCAGATCCGGCAGCGCGGTATACCCGAGGTTGGTATTGGCGGCTTTGCGCGGCAGTTTGTCATTATTCAGCTGCACACGCGGCAGCGTTTTCATCTGCTGATTGAGTTCTTCCGGCGTCAGCCACAGTTGTGACGGCGGCAGTAACGGCCGCATCGGATCCACACCCCGGCTTTCAAAACGCTGTTGTACATCACGGCGGAAACGGTCGGCGGATTCCTGTAAATCCTGGGTTACCAGCAGCGTATTATCCGGCAGATAGTCAAACAGCGGTACCAGCGGTGCGGTGAAAAACAGCGGCTGCCAGTACTCGATACCGGCGGGCAGGGTACCTTTGCTGACCTGCTGATAAATATGCTCAGGGTCGCGGCGTACCTCAAAGATTTCCCGCCACTGACTGCGGAACAGCTCAATAGCGTCTTTATCTGTCGGGAATTCGTGAGCGGGCAGCAGATTGATTGCGTTCACCTCATCCAGCGTACGCTGGGTATCGACATCAAAGGTGCGCAGGCTGTCGATTTCATCATCAAAGAAATCAATCCGGAACGGCAGTTCGCTGCCCATCGGGAACAGATCCAGCAATGCTCCGCGAATGGCAAACTCGCCGTGCTCCAGCACCTGTTCGACACTGCGGTAACCGCCCTGAACCAGCTCTTCGCGCAGCTTGTCCCGTGACAGTTTTTCCCCTTTTGCCATCACCAGGGCATGACTGGTGAGAAATTCAGGCGGACACACTTTCTGCATCAATGTATTGACCGGCAGGATCAGTGCGCCTTTTTCCAGGGTTGGCAGACGGTACAAGGTGGATAACCGGTTGGAGATAATCTCCTGATGCGGCGAGAAGCTGTCATACGGCAGGGTTTCCCAGTCGGCAAGGGTTTCTGCCGGGAGTGCGGTAAACTGGCGGATTTCATCCCGCAGCCGCAGGGCATTCTGCATATCGCGGGTTACCAGGATGACGGGGCCGTCGTGTTGTTCAATTATCGACGCGGTTTCCACCGCACAGGCTGCGCCGGTCATTTCACCGAGCTGGCGGGTGTCTGCGGCACGGGCCGGGAGTTCATAGCGTGTTTTCAGCGACATTCGGTTTTCCATCGGGCTGCGTGTTTCTGTCAGGTAACAAGGTTCTGCCATACCGGAGTGGCTTGTCCGGGCAATAAAAGGCCGCCGCGCTGCCGGTTCAGAGGTGGTCTGATACCGGCAACACGCTGACCGTCAATGAAAAAAAACTGCCGCAAACGGGCGGGAGTGGTTCCATTCATCAACCGGAGCCTTTATTATCCCTGAACACTTCGCTTTGGCAACAGGGGCGTTCAGATTTCATGTTTCAGTCTGTCTCATTTTTAATCGGTCTGCGTTACATGCGGGGACGCGGCACAGATCGCTTTGCCCGTTTTGTCTCGCTGCTTTCCGCCATCGGCATCACGCTGGGGGTGACAGCACTTATCACCGTGACATCCGTGATGAACGGTTTTGAACGCTCATTGCAGCAGAGTATCCTCGATTTTATGCCGCAGGCGGTGATTACCACCGGAAACGGCATGCTGGATCCGCAGACGCATCCGGTCTCACAATTAGCCGGGCTGCGTGATGTGGTAAAAACCGCCCCGATTGTCACCGGCGACGTCGTCCTGCAGAGCACCGGCAATGTGGGGATCGCCTCCGTGACCGGAATTGACCCGCAGGGGGATGAACCGCTGCTGGACTATCTGGTGAATACCCGGCCGTCCGAGCTGGCGGCAGGACAATACCATGTGGTGGTCGGCGAGGGCGTGGCTAAACGCATGGGGCTTAAGCGCGGGGACAGTGTCCGTATCCTGGTGCCGAATGTGTCACAGCTGACGCCGATGGGACGTATCCCGAGCCAGCGCCTGTTTACCGTGGCGGGCTTTTTCTCCTCCGGCAGTGAATCCGATAACACCCAGGTGCTGATGAATCAGGCGGATGCGGCGCGTCTGATGCGCTATCCGGCGGGTAATATTACCGGCTGGCGTCTCTATCTGTCACAGCCGTTACAGGTGGACAGCCTCAGTCAGCAGACATTGCCGGAAGGGCTGGTCTGGACTGACTGGCGCGTGCAGAAAGGCGAGTTTTTCCAGGCGGTGCGCATGGAGAAAAATATGATGGGGCTGCTGCTCAGCCTGATTATCGCCGTGGCCGCGTTTAATATCATTACCTCACTGGCGCTGTTGGTGATGGAAAAACAGACCGAAGTGGCCATCCTGAAAACCCTGGGAATGACACGCGGCAAAATTATGCTGATCTTTATGATTCAGGGCGCGGGAGCGGGGATCCTCGGCTCGGTGATCGGCGTTTTGCTGGGCACGCTGCTCTCTTCACAACTGAATATTCTGATGCCGCTGCTGGGGCTGATCCCGAAAGGAATCGCGCTGCCTACGGTGATTGAGCCGCTGCGCGTGATAACCATCGGCGCGGCAGCCATGCTTATCTCTTTATTATCCACACTCTGGCCTGCGTGGCGGGCGGCAGCGGTACAACCCGCGGAGGCTTTACGTTATGAGTGAGTTATTACTGGCATGTCGTCAGTTATGCAAATCCTATCATGAGGGCACGGTGGAAACTGATGTCCTGAAACAGGTCAATTTTGAACTCCGGCGCGGGGATATGCTGGCGATTGTCGGCAGTTCCGGTTCAGGAAAAAGTACGCTGCTGCATCTGCTCGGCGGGCTGGATTCCCCGACCTCCGGTGAGGTGATTTTCAACGGCACGGCACTTTCCGCCATGAGTCAAAACGCCCTGTCGGCGCTGCGCAATGAAGAAATGGGCTTTATTTATCAGTTCCACCATCTTCTGCCGGATTTCACGGCGGCGGAAAACGTGGCAATGCCGCTGCTGATTGGCGGTATGGCGCGGGATAAAGCACTGGCGAAGGCGGGAGAAATGCTGGAGCGGGTTGGTGTGGCGGCGCGCGCCCATCACCGCCCGTCTGAGCTCTCCGGCGGGGAACGTCAGCGGGTGGCGATTGCCCGTGCGCTGGTGAATAAGCCATCACTGGTGCTGGCGGATGAACCGACCGGTAACCTGGATCAGCGCAATGCGCAGAGCATTTTTGATTTGTTATCCGAACTGAATAAAACCCTCGGCACCGCCTTCCTGGTAGTTACCCATGACCTCGCTCTGGCGGCGAAAATGGGGCGGCAGATGGAAATGCGTGACGGTATTCTGAATGCACAGCCGGAGACGGCGCTATGAATGCACTACCGCTGTCATTACTGACTGCGCTGCGTTTCAGCAAAGGGCGGAAACGGGCGGGGATGGTCTCGCTGATTTCCGTCATTTCCACGCTGGGGATCACGCTCGGGGTGGCGGTACTGATTATCGGGCTGAGTGCCATGAACGGCTTCGAGCGTGAGCTGGAGAACCGGGTGCTTTCCGTGGTGCCGCAGGGGCAGATCTCTACCGTTGAACAGCCGTTTGATACCTGGGCGCAGAGCCTGCTGCGGATCAAAAATACCCCCGGTGTGGTGGCAGCCAGCCCGTATATTGAATTTACCGGACTGGCGGAAAAAGGCAGCAAATTACAGGCCATGCAGCTGATGGGGGTGGATCCGGTCACTCAGAAATCGGTAAGCGGGCTGCCGGCATTTGTCGCGGATAATGCCTGGGCGGATTTTCAGGCCGGGAAAAATCAGATAATCCTTGGTGACGGCGCGGCAAAATCCCTCGGTGTTGCGCAGGGCGACTGGCTTACTATCATGATCCCGAATCACGACAGCACGGAGCGCCTGTTACAGCCGAAGCGTATCCGGTTACAGGTCGCGGGGATTTTTCGCTTAAGCGGGATGCTGGATCACCGGCTGGCGCTGCTGCCGCTGGAAGATGCACAGCAGTATCTGGATTACGGTGAAGGTGTCACCGGGATCGAAATCCGCGTGGATAATGTTTTCAACGCCAATGATGTGGTGCTGCGGGCGGCGGAAGCCAGCCGTGAACATGTCTTCTATAAAAGCTGGATCAACGAATACGGCTATATGTACAGCGACATTCAGTTAGTGCGCAGTATTATGTATCTGGCCATGATTCTGGTGATTGGCGTGGCGTGCTTCAATATCGTTTCCACCCTGATTATTGCAGTGAAAGATAAAAGCGGGGATATCGCCATTCTGCGTACCCTCGGGGCGAAAGACAGCCTGATCCGCGCCATTTTCCTCTGGTACGGATTGCTGACCGGCATGGTGGGCTGTATCAGCGGGGCAGTTCTCGGCACACTGGCAGCACTGAACCTGACACCGCTTATCCGCGGTATTGAATTCCTTATCGGGCACAAACTGTTGTCCGGTGATGTCTATTTTATTGATTTTCTGCCGTCGGAGCTGCGGCTGAGCGACCTGCTGTATGTGGTTCTGACCACCATTGTGCTGAGCCTGCTGGCAAGCTGGTATCCGGCGAGACGCGCCTGCCGCCTTGAACCGGCACGTATTCTGAGCGGGCAGTAAAGCCCGCAGGAATTGTAATGATTTTTGAATCCGAAGTGCGGATGCATTACCCTGAACGGAGACAATGATGAACAAAGGCCGGATTATGCGCAGAACGCACCGATTAAGAAAATTACGCAAACAGCGGCGGACCCTGCGTCAGCGTTTCCGCTTACGCTTTTTCTATCGTGACAAATGGATGGCCGGAAAAATGGATCAGTTTAAACCGAAAGTTGTTGTGCTGACCGGCGCGGGTATTTCCGCCGAGTCGGGGATCCGCACGTTCCGTTCGGAAGACGGGCTGTGGGAAGAACACAATATTGAAGATGTGGCGACACCGGAAGGCTATGCCCGCAACCCGCGACTGGTGCAGCAGTTTTATAATGACCGCCGCCGTCAGTTACAATCCGCTGAGGTTCAGCCGAACCCGGCACATCTCGCGCTGGCGGAGCTGGAACAGGTGCTGGGGGATAACTTCCTGCTGGTCACCCAGAATATTGATAACCTGCACGAACGGGCAGGCAGTGAGCGGATTATCCACATGCACGGCGAACTGCTCAAAATCCGCTGTACGATGTCCGGACAGGTTCAGTCGTGCACCAGTGACCTGTCTGCCGATGAGCGCTGTCACTGCTGTCAGTTCCCGTCACCGCTGCGCCCGCATATTGTCTGGTTCGGTGAAATGCCGTTCGGCATGGATGAAATCTACCAGGCACTGAATGATGCGGATATCTTTATCGCTATCGGCACCTCCGGGCATGTCTATCCGGCGGCCGGGTTTGTCCATGAGGCACGACTGTGCGGGGCACACACGGTGGAACTCAATCTGGAGCCGAGTAAGGTGCAGAGTGAGTTTGAGGAGTGTCACTACGGCCCGGCCGGGCAGGTGGTGCCGGAATATGTCCGTCAGCTGCTGGCACAGATTAACAACACTAAATCTGATTTGACGCAATAACTCAATTTATGTTTCCCCGATAATAAGAAATCAATGTTATTGGGGGAACACATGGATAAGTTATTAGAGCGCTTTTTCGGTTATGTCTCTTTTGACACGCAGTCGAAGCCGTCAGCCAAGCTGACACCAAGCAGCGACGGTCAGCTAAGGCTGGCGCGTGCTCTGGAAAAAGAGCTGAAAACGCTGGGGTTATCAGATGTCTCGCTGGATGATAACGGCTGCGTGATGGCAACGTTACCGGCGAATGTTGACTGGCCGGTGCCGGTTATCGGTTTTATTTCTCACCTTGATACCTCTCCGGATTTCTCCGGGCGTAATGTGAATCCTCAGGTTCTGGAAAATTACCGTGGTGGTGATATTGCACTCGGCATCGGTGACGAAGTACTGTCGCCGGTCATGTTCCCGGTGCTGCACACCATGCTGGGTAAAACCCTGATTATGACCGACGGTAAAACCCTGCTGGGTGCGGATGATAAAGCCGGTATTGCGGAAATCATCACCGCGATGGTGCGCCTGAAAAACAGCGATATTCCGCACGGCGATATCCGCATTGCCTTCACGCCGGATGAAGAAATCGGCCGTGGTGCGCAGTATGTGGATCTGAAAAAATTCGGCGCACAGTGGGCTTATACCGTTGATGGCGGTGGTGTCGGTGAGCTGGAATATGAAAACTTCAACGCGGCGGCGGTTGCCATCCGCATCGAGGGCAATAATGTGCATCCGGGCAGTGCCAAAGGCGTGATGGTGAATGCACTGTCGCTGGCAACCCGCATCCACAGCGAATTACCGCCGGAAGAAACCCCGGAGAATACCGAAGGGTATGAGGGGTTCTATCATCTGCAAAGCATCAAAGGCACCGTTGAACGCGCGGAAATGCACTATATCATCCGTGATTTTGACCGTAACAGCTTTGAAAAACGCAAAAGTAACATGATCGCGATTGCCGAAAAAGTCGGTAAAGGTCTGCATCCGGACTGCTATATCGAGCTGACGATCGATGACAGCTATTACAATATGCGTGACCATGTGGTGAAACACCCGCATGTGATTGAACTGGCCAAACAGGCAATGATCGACTGCGATATTGAGCCGGATATCAAACCTATCCGCGGCGGTACTGACGGCGCACAACTTTCTTATCGCGGTCTGCCGTGCCCGAACCTGTTTACCGGCGGCTATAACTTCCACAGTAAACACGAGTTTATTTCGCTGGAAGGCATGGAGCAGGCTGTTTCTGTGATTATGCGGATTGCAGAATTAACCGCATTGGATATGAAGAAATAAATAATTCGCATATTAATTAAATATCAATAAGCCACCTGAATAAAAGGTGGCTTTTTTATTAAATAAAACAGTCTCATAAAACAGTAAAATCCTTTACGGTGATGTGATATTTTTTATTCTTCATTATTTGATTTTTGTTTTATATTTGTTTAACTGTTGCTGATATGTTTTTACGCCTGTCAGATTCTGGTACAGATAGTTTTAATCAGATAATTCATGTCATTAAAATTATATATAATGGATATACTTTAAAGGTAATTATTTATGTCTTGTTTTAAAAATAGATTGTTAATTTCTTCTCTGTTTTTACTGTCAGTTAATTCATTCGCTGCAGATGATGATGGAATTCTGGGTGAACAGCCTTCTGAAGATCCTATTGAGATTAATGGCAATATTGTATTTAAAGGTGAAATTACAGATTCAAGTTGTGATATCGCTCAAAAGAATATAGAGGTTGACCTCGGTACCCATTCAGCAAAGTTGCTGAAAAACAGAGATGACAGAACACCGGCAGAACAGTTTGATATTGTTGTGACAGACTGTTCATTATCCATGGCATTGTTAAAAATCCAAATGAGTGGTACAGCGCATAAAGATAATGCTGCATTATTCGCACTGGATGCCGGTGAGAAGAATGCCGGTAATGTCGGTATCGTGATTACCGATATTGCCGGTACCGGTAATCATTTGATGAGCCCTGCGGGTGGCGATCGCAATATTACGCTGAAAAATGATTCCCGTGATTACACACTGACCTATAGCGCAGCCTACCAGGCGACTGGCCTGGCAACCCCGGGAAAAGGCAATGCTACCATTAATTACACCGTTTCTTACCAGTAACAGTTGATACCGGCGGCAATGATTATTGCCGCCACGGATAACGCGCACCATGAAAAACTATTTCACTTTTTTTATTCTTATATACCTTGCAATAAGCCAGGCAACCGCTGCGGTCGTCGTTGGCGGAACCCGGTTTATTTATCCGCAGGATAAAAACATGATCGCGGTTCCTGTTGATAATACCGATAAAAAAACAGCTTACTTAATTCAGGGCTGGATTGAAAAAGCGGATGGCATTACAAAGAGTAAGGATTTCATTCTTACCCCGGTTCTTTTTCAGCTGGATGCGGGGAAAAAAGGTATCCTGCGTGTTATGCTGAAACAATCCGCCTTTCCGGAAGACAGAGAAACATTACTCTGGCTGAATATCCGCGGGATTCCGGAAACACAAGAATACAGAAAAAATAAACTTCAGGTTGTTATCAATTCAAAATTTAAATTCTTTTATCGTCCGGCGGGATTAACTGAGCCTGATTATAATGACTTGAGATATGAGAAAAAAGGAAATAAAATCAACATAATTAATAATACCCCTTTCCATATTACTGTCAGACATCTTACCGTTAATGATAAAGAATACACTGTTTCGGACATGATTATTCCATTTGAATCATTAACTGTGCCGCTGACAGCGATTCATTCCAATGACACGATCACAGCCAGCTATATTTCTGATTTTGGTGGGATTATTTCCAGAGCGGTGACGTTTAAAAAATAATAATACTATGCAATTAAGAATAGCTTATTTTTTTCTTCTGATGCTGCTTCCGTTTTTTTTCTCCGGAAAGACCCCGGCGGCACCGTATTTTAATCCGGCGGCATTGAGTCTGAACGGGGATAACACGGTGTTGGATCCCGCGCAGTTTCAGTATCTGCGTGAACGGCAGTTTCAGGAAGAAGGGCGCTATTTTGTGACAGTCAGGGTTAATCAGCGGAGGGTAAGCAGCGGCTGGCTGGAATTTCATTATCACCCGCAACACAAAAAGTTGCTGCCGCAAGTCACCCGAAAGCAATGGCTGACCTGGGGACTACGGCCTGATGCATCGCCGGCATTTGCTGAAACGGAAAACACGGCACCGGTTGAGGATATTGCCGGGCTGGTCAGCGGGGTTGTGCTGAATTTTGATGCAGCACAACAGATTCTGGATATTACGATCCCCCAGCGGTTTTTTCTGACAGATGAACAACAGGCTGCGGATGCTTCATTATGGGAACCCGGGATTACCGCGTTTATACTCAACTATGATTACCGCTTTTCCCGGCAAAACAGCCGGTTCAGTGATCACACCGGACATACCCTGTTACTGCAAAGTGGTTTTAATGCCGGATTCTGGCGGCTTCGCCATCACAGCAGAGCAGAATACCGTGATGAAAAAATGGCATGGCAATCAGAACGGCTGTGGATGTACCGCGCTATTGCGCCTCTGCGCAGTGAGTTACAGCTGGGGGAACTGTTTAGCGGTGATGTGTTGTTTGACAGCCGCGCATTCAGGGGGATCCGGCTGGCTTCACAAGGGGATATGTATCCGCTGAATCAGCAGGGGTATGCGCCGGTTATCCGCGGTATCGCCGGGCAGAGTGCGGAACTGACCATCAGGCAGCAGGGCATGGTTATCCGCCGTGAAACATTACCAGCCGGTGAATTTGTGATTGATGATCTGAACAGCACTTTTCAGGGCTCGGTGCTGGATATCACCCTTGAGGAAGCAGATGGTACTGTGCAGCATTTTACACAGCACGGAGCTGCAGTCCCTGTCATGCAACGGGAAGGCAGGCTCAGCTACACGCTGGATGCAGGAAGATACAGCGGGAACAGAAATAATAACAAAGACCTGTTTGTGAAAAGTACGGCGGCATACGGCATTAACTCTGTCCTGACGCTGTACGGCGGCGGTTATGCGGCACAGCATGCCCTGAGCAGCGGGGCGGGTGCCGGTGTTAATATGGGGGCGGCAGGCGGGGTTTCCGCCGATGTTCTGATGCGCCACACAACAGCACAACACTATCCGCGTTACCGGTTAAATTATCAGAAATTTTTTCCGCTGACCGGCACACTGCTGCATACCGGTGCCAGTCATGAACAGCGCTCCCGGCAATGGCAGACCCGGCTGACACAGCCGTTACCCGGAGATAACGGTGTGGTATCGGCAGGATATCATTATCACCGTACCGGACATGAGGGGTACGGCGACAGGAGACTGATCAGCCGTGATACCGGCTATTTCAGCCGGGCCGGACGGATACATTATGGTGTGAATGCACAGTACCGCACCGGAGGTCATTACCGGAAAGCCGATAAACGGGTCTCTTTTTCGCTGTCAGTACCGCTGGATTTTGCCGGTCAGCAGGCGCGCAGTCATTTTCACTACCACCAGCGGGCCGGACAATCCTCTCTGCAGACATCTGTCAGCGGATCACTGGGTGAAGAGCAGCGCCTCGGATACGCAATCACGCACCGTTATCAGCAGCAAAACACGGTACATGACCGGGGGGCAGAACTGCGCTGGCGACATGATCTGGCTGATATCCGCGGCAGAATTAACCACAGCCATGATCAAAACATGCTGAGCGGGGATATTCAGGGCGGGCTGATTATTCATGAAAGCGGCATCACGCTGTCACGTCCGTTAGGGGAAACCAGCGGACTGGCTGATACCGGCGGTACCGGGGGGATCACCATGGCATCCCGGATCGCCGCACAGACAGACAGCGCCGGATTCAGTGTGATTCCGCAACTGAGTCATTATCACCGGAGTGTTGTCCGTATCGACCCGGAAACCCTGCCGGATAATACGGATGCGGATGATCCGGTTGTGCAGGTGATCCCGTCAAAAGGTGCCGTGGTGTCTGTCCGTTTTGCGGTGAACAGCGGTTTCCGTGCCATTTTTGCATTGAGAACCCCGCAGGGTGTCGTGCCGTTCGCTGCCCGTGTCAAAATCAGAAAAGCAGGCGGCGGCAGCGTCAGCGGTATTACCGGTGAAGACGGGGAGGTGTATCTCAGCGGATTACCGGCACAAGGGCGTTTGCAGGCGGTCTGGGGAAAAGAGGCGCAGGAACAGTGTGAAGCGGATTTTTTAATCCCGCCGGAACAGCAGGGATTAATCACTTTCCCGCTGGTGTGTCAGTAAAGGAGTGACCATGTTTATTCAGATCAACACATTATGCCGTGCCGGGCTTTTTCTGTGGCTGACAACCGGACTGAGCTTGTCTGCCACCGCAGAGGAAAATTGTACATTAATGACACCGGAAACCACACTCCGTATTCCCGGCGGGGTTATCAGCGCAGCACATCATGTGCCGGTCGGCGGCGTGATCGGGGAGACAATATTGTCTGACAGTATTGATGTCTATCAGTGCCGGATTGAACCGGGTAAAACGATTGAATTTGTGCTGGTGGGCGGCATGCCGGGTAATAAAATACAGCATGCCTCAGGGCAAACAATCTATGAACTTCCCGGTGGTATTGGTTACAGCCTGGGGGCGGTGGCGGAGCATCCGGAATGTATGAAGTCGTCACGTTATGTGGATGGCCGTGACTCACCGGACAACAATAGTGCCAATAAACGGTTGTGTACGATCAGCAGCGGGATGAAGCCGTCTCAGTCATACCGGGTGCGGGTTATGGTCACTCTTTATAAGCTGAAACCGCAAATAACGGCACATCATCCCGGCGGCTATCTGGGGCAGCTCTCAATGCGTGTTGACGGACAGTGGCCGTGGGAACGGTATCAGATTGTTGAATCGGGGTTGCATCTGGGCGGATTTGCGGTCCGGCAGAATTCCTGTGATCTTGATCCGCAGACAGACACCGAGGTGGATTTAGGGTCGGTATCACGGACGGATTTCAGCGGTAAAGGATCTGTTGCACCGGGAAGTATCCGCAACCTGACTATCGCACTGCAATGCAACTCTCTGACGCAGGCGGATATCCGGCTATCGGGCAGTGCATTCACGGCAAAAAACAGCCCCGGAACGCTGAAGCTGACGCGGGGAAACGGCAGTGCGTCCGGTGCGGGGATCCGGCTGACCCATAACGGCAGACCGGTCACCTTCGGGGAAGCACTTTCATTTGATGAAGTCACCACTCAGCGTGCTGTATTGCGGTTACAGGCTGCTTTTGTACAAACAAGGGACAGTATTGAACCGGGCACAGCGGAAACGATCCTGAATTACACCATTCGTTACCAGTAAAAAACGCCGCGTGATGACGCGGCGTTTCTATCTGAATGATGAATGCTATTTTATGGTGGATTAATCATCAAAATACCAGTAACCGTTATTGACCAGGACAGTCAGCAGCGTCACAAATTCCGGATCACTGAAGGCATCCCCCAGCATAGCGGCGTTGATTTCATCATACTGGCAGAGCACGTCCGCCGCTTCGATATGCGGGGTTTTCAGGGCTTCGCCGTTAACGAAACAGGTATCACCGACACGCAGCACCCGCAGACCATTCAGGCGAAACAGGGATTCTCCCTGAGACAGCAGTTCCTGTATTTCATCCGGGCTGTACGCCGGTTCCGGTGGTGCCAGATCCAGCTCGTGACGGGACTGGGAAATAAATTCACCGAACCATTTGCGGAACACATCCGGCTGGTCGAGCAGATCCTGCATCATACCGTGCAGCTTGGTCAGTTCACCCTGCTGGATCAGCGCCGGGTTATCACGGAACGCCAGATCCGGATCGCTGTAGCGGTAACTGCCGAGTTCATTGGCAATCACATAATCGGCAAAACCGCTGAACAATTCGCGGGCGTTCGGGGCGCGGAAACCGACAGAATAGTTCAGTGATTCCTCAATGGCATAGCCTTCGTGCGGGAATCCCGGCGGAATATAGAGGATATCGCCCGGCACCATTTCATCATCAATAATGGCATCAAACGGATCCACCTGTAACAGATCAGGATGCGGCGCGTGCTGTTTCATCGGGATTTTTTCCCCGACACGCCAGCGGCGGCGGCCCTGGCCCTGAATAATGAACACATCATACTGATCCAGATGCGGACCCACACCACCACCCGGTACAGAATAGGAAATCATCAGGTCGTCCATCCGCCAGTCAGACAGGCAGCGGAACGGCTTCATCAGTGCAGCGGACGGAAAATGCCAGTGATCAACGGCCTGAACCAGGATAGACCAGTCTTTCTCTCCCAGCCCGTCAAATTCCTGAAACGGCCCGTGGCGCACATCCCACTTCCCGTTGAAACGGGTGACGATGCGGCTGTCAACTTCATCTTCCATTGCCAGCCCCGCCAGTTCATCCGGGGAAATGGTGTCGCGGAAATTGCGGAAACCACCTTTGATCAGTAACGGACGTTTTTGCCAGTGGCTTTCCATAAAGGTCTGCCAGTCTAAATTCAGTTCATAATCCATGTATTCGTCCTCAATAAACGCCGTGATCAGGCAGATGAAAGGAGTATAACGGAAAAAGGCCTCTTGTATTCATGCATATATTCACACAGTTCCGGCAATAACAGACTGGCTATCAGTCGCTGTCTTCGTTGTGAACAGTCTGCCGCCGGAAGGTCACGGTAATACGGGCACCGCCCAGCGGGCTTTCGGTGACAACCGCACCGCCGTCATACTGCTCCAGAATATCGGTGACAATCGCCAGCCCCAGCCCCTGACCCGGCTGCAGGGTGTCAACCCGCTGACCGCGGCTGAAAATCAGTTCACGTTTCTCTTCCGGCACACCGGGACCATCATCATCGACAATCAGGATAACGGCATCATGCTGCCACTGTGCCGTCACCTCGACAAATTCCAGACAGTATTTGCAGGCGTTTTCCATGATATTGCCCATGACTTCCATAAAGTCATTCTGCTGCCCCAGCCAGGTGATATCCGGCGGAATATCGACAGTTATATCCACGCCTTTGCGCTGATATACTTTGGACAGTGCGCTGGCGAGGCTGTCAATCAACGCCGGAACAGAAGAAATGTCCCGCATCAGCACGGTATTGTCACCGCCGATACTGGCGCGGTGCAGATAATAACCGACCTGCTGAGAGATCCGTCCGATCTGCTCAAGCATGACCGGTTCGGCGGTTTCAATGGTCATATCTTTGCCGCCGCGCAGTGAGCGCAGGGTGCTTTGCAGCACCGCCAGCGGGGTTTTCAGGCTGTGAGTCAGATCCGAAAGCGTGCGCTGATAGCGGGTATAGCGCTCCCGCTCACTGTGCAGCAGCAGGTTCAGGTTACGCACCAGCCCGCGCAGTTCACTGGGCGGGGTTTGATCCAGATCTTCGCGCTCGCCTTTTTCAAGGGCGCTGATCTGCCCGCTGAGGGCATTAATCGGTCGCAGGCTCCAGTGTGCTGCCAGCCAGATCAGCGGTGTGAGGAGAAACAGGTTAGCCAGCACCACATAGCCGAACCATTCCCAGACACGGAACGTTTTCTGCAGATTCTGCGGGATGGTATCCACCACAACAATCGTCAGCGGCGGCAGAGTATCGGTTTTGCCGTAACGGCTGACAGACACGGAGTGGATCATCCGCCCGTCGTGATCATCATCGAGGTCATTAATCCGGATATCTTCCGTGGCAAAAAGCGGGGTATTGACCAGCAGGGATTTGGTGGCTTCCAGCGAGGTATTCAGATCATACAACCCCTCTTTGGTCAGCCATTTGGCCGGAATCGCTCTCTCCAGCGCGTCAATATGATACTGCCGCCAGAGCAGATTCTGATTGTCATCATAAATCAGCACCACGGATGGGGCATTGAGGGAGAAATTCGGCGGAAAGCGGATATTAAGTTTACCGTTATCCCACTGCGACAGGCTGTAAAACAGATTGCTCTGGCTGCGCAACATAGTGTAGGTGGTTTTATCAAAACTGACCAGGTAACCGACCAGCGCCACCGCACCGTAAGAGAGTGTCATGGCGAGGATCACGGCAAAGGTTGCCAGTAAAAACCGGGTCCGCAGAGAGAAAGGGCGCGTTGTCCGCCTGGTCATGCGCAATACCTCAGTGGCTTAAGTGGCGTCTGTTACTTCCCGGCGTCGAAACGGTAGCCCTGTCCGCGGACAGTGACGATGGCGTCAATATCGGTAAATGTCTGAATTTTTTTGCGCAGACGCCCCATCAGTACATCGATGGTGTGACTTTCACGCAGTTCGGCATCCGGATAGAGCTGGCGCATCAGGGAGTCTTTACTGACGACTTTACCATTATTCCGCATCAGTGTTTCAATAATCGTGTATTCAAATGCAGTCAGTTTGACGGCGTTACCGTCAACAAGGAACTCTTTGCGGGAAAGATCGATCATAAAAATACCCAGTTCCAGCGTCTGGGAGGCAAGGCCGCTGTTACGGCGCATCAGTGCCTGCATACGGGCGACAATCTCTTCCAGCTGGAAAGGTTTGGTAACATAATCATCCGCCCCGGCATTGAGCGCGGCGACTTTTTCCTGCCAGCTTTCCCGGGCGGTCAGTACCATAATCGGGATTTTGACCTGTTGCTGACGCCAGCGGGCAATCATCACCATACCGTCCTCGCCGGGCAGACCGAGATCAACCACCGCGATATCCGGCTGACTTTCCTGAAGAAAATAATCTGCTTCTTTTGAATCTTCTGCCGCATCAACCTGGTGGCCGAGGTCGCGGATCTGAACCGTCAGATGGTGGCGGAGTAAGTTGTTATCTTCCACGATGAGCACACGCATACACAATTCCTTACAAAGACAGATATCTGAACAGAAAACGATGTGAATTGTAACAGTTTACATGAAGGATGGGGAACTTGTACGCCAAATAATACGCCGGATATGCGTTTAATCATAAAAAAGAGGCAGATATTCTCTGCCTCTGTGTAATTTAATTATCAGTGAGTTAATAATTACAACTCGTCTGCCAGACGAATGGCATCCCCGAGATAGTTTTCCGGGGTCAGGGTTTTCAGACGGGCTTTTTCTGCGTCAGGCAGATCCAGTCCGTCGATAAAGACCTGCATAGCCTGAGCATCAACACGTTTGCCGCGGGTCAGCTCTTTGAGTTTTTCATACGGTTTTTCGATACCGTAGCGGCGCATGACCGTCTGAATCGGCTCTGCCAGCACTTCCCAGTTCTGATCCAGCTCGTCACGCAGGTGTTTTTCGTTCACTTCCAGCTTGCTCAGACCTTTTTGTGTGGACTGATAAGCGATCAGCGAGTAACCGATCCCCACACCCAGATTACGCAGCACGGTGGAGTCGGTCAGATCGCGCTGCCAGCGGGATACCGGCAGTTTGGTTGCCAGGTGACCGAGCACTGCATTAGCCAGTCCCAGGTTACCTTCTGAGTTTTCAAAATCAATCGGGTTGACTTTATGCGGCATGGTGGATGAACCGATTTCACCGGCAATGGTTTTCTGTTTAAAGTGATTCAGGGCAATGTAACCCCAGATATCACGGTCGAAATCGATCAGAATGGTGTTAAAACGCGCCACGCAGTCAAAAAATTCGGCGATATAATCGTGCGGCTCAATCTGCGTGGTGTACGGGTTCCACTGAATACCCAGCGAGGTGACAAACGTTTCGCTGAATGTGTGCCAGTCAATCTCCGGATAGGCAGATAAGTGTGCGTTATAGTTTCCGACCGCGCCGTTGATTTTGCCGAGGATTTCGGTCTGTTGTAACTGACGGTACTGGCGCTCCATCCGGTAAGCCACGTTAGCAAACTCTTTACCGACGGTGCTCGGGGTCGCAGGCTGCCCGTGGGTGCGGGAGAGCAGCGGCAGGTCGCGGTAATCCGCTGCCATGGCGCGGACAGTATCAATCATCTGACGCCATGCCGGCAGCAGCACGGTGTCGCGGGCGGTGCTGAGCATCAGGGCATGAGAAAGGTTATTGATATCTTCGGATGTGCAGGCGAAATGGATAAATTCAGATACGGCGTGCAGGGCAGGTACCGCTTCGGCTTTTTCTTTGAGAAAATATTCCACCGCTTTCACGTCGTGGTTGGTGGTGCGCTCAATTTCCTTGATCCGCATTGCGTCTTTTTCGCCGAAATTCGCGACAATTGCATCCAGGTAAGCGATTGCGTCATCATCAAAAGCTGGCACTTCGGGGATGTCTGCACATGCCGCCAGTTTTTGTAACCAACGCACTTCGACCTGTACACGGAATTTCAGTAAACCGTATTCACTGAAAATATCGCGCAGTGCGCGTGTTTTGTCACCATAACGGCCATCGACAGGGGAAACGGCGGTAAGTGAGGATAATTCCATTGGTTGCAACTCCCGGTAATTTTAGTGTTGAGCGAGAAGGTATTTAGCGGTGTCCACCAGGCGTGAGCGGGAAAACATTAGCTGTAAACGGTTGCCGCCGACCTGGCGCCAGAGCACAGTGCTGCGGATCCCGCTCAGTAACAGCGAGCGGACTTTAGCCTGAATCAGGGTATTACGCAGGATCTCCGGCGAGCCGGTTACCTGGATGCGCGGGCCGAGGCCGCTGATATTGTCCACATAGATCCCGGCGATAGTATTCAGCATCGCTTCCTGCGACAAACCGAAATGGTCGCGCTGGTGTTCAAGGTTATCAATACGGCGGCCGAGTTCATCCATTGCTCCCGGCTGTTTATCCAGGCGGCGCTCCAGCTGCATCAATCGCCCTATATAGCGGGTCAGCTCGGTATTCAGTCCCTGATAACCGGACATATTGAACATACCGGCAAATGCAGACAGGCCGGTATGCAGATTCTGCACATTGTCGCCGTAGACATTCAGGACGGAGGACGGGTTATTATTGGTGATACTGCGAATCATCACATCAACCGCATCATTATTGGTCTGACCTTCATGCGCCAGCTGCTGCACCAGGCGCGCGGCCTGGCAGATACCGGCCAGAGCGAGGGTTATGTCTTCGTAATTTTTAGCCATAATCACTCCGTAATACGCGCTTCAATAACCCCGCCGCCCAGGCAGACTTCATCCTGATAAAAGACAGCGGACTGACCCGGCGTGACCGCAGCAACCGGGTTATCAAACCGGACACTGATTTTATCATCGCCGAGCGGGGTGACAGTGCAGGAGATATCTTCCTGACGGTAACGGGTTTTCACCACACAGCGCAGCGGTTGGGTCAGCGGCTCCCGTGATACCCAGTCCAGCTGCTGCGCGATAAGTCCGGCAGACATCAGACGCGGGTGTTCATGGCCCTGTGCGACAATCAGAATATTGTTTTCAACATCTTTATCGACAACATACCACGGCTCGTCTGAACCTTCACGGGTTCCGCCGATTTTCAGCCCTTTGCGCTGGCCGAGAGTATGATACATCAGTCCGTCATGCTGACCGATTTCCTGACCATCAACGGTCATAATCGGGCCCGGTTTGGCGGGCAGATAACGGGCGAGGAAATCACGGAATTTGCGCTCACCGATAAAGCAGATCCCAGTGGAGTCTTTTTTCTTTGCAGTGATAAGCCCTAATTGTTCCGCAATGCGGCGGACTTCCGGTTTTTCCAGTTCCCCGACCGGGAACAGGCTCTGTGCCACCTGGTCGTGACTCAGTGTATACAGGAAATAGCTCTGATCTTTATTGCTGTCCAGGCCGCGCAGTAACTGCGTGGTACCGTTGATATCACGGCGGCGCACATAATGACCGGTGGCGATATAATCCGCCCCGAGATCTTCTGCGGCGTATTCCAGGAAGGCTTTGAATTTGATTTCTTTATTGCACAGAATATCCGGGTTCGGTGTGCGTCCTGCTTTATATTCTTCCAGGAAATGTTCGAACACATTGTCCCAGTATTCCGCCGCGAAGTTGATGGTCAGCAGTTCAATGCCGAGTTTATCGCAGACCGCCTGCGCATCCGCCAGATCGGCAGCGGCGGAACAGTATTCGGTATCATCGTCCTCTTCCCAGTTCTTCATAAACAGCCCGGTCACCTGATAACCCTGCTGTTGCAGTAAATAGGCTGAAACGGAGGAATCCACACCGCCGGACATTCCGACGATGACTTTTTTCTGGCTGTTATCTGACATGGCTGATCTCGCGGCGATTCGGTCTGCTCCGCAAATTGTGGTGCGAAGAAGAACCGGGGAAAAAAACAAGCGCCGTACTTTACCATGATACGCACAGCGGTGCATCACTCAGGTGCGGGTCCGGCACTTTTTTCGCAAAGTATTACGGTGTGACCGGTTCCCCGAATCCGTCGCCGAACGTTCCCAGCAGCGAAAGCGGCAGCGGTTCGGCGGCAAACCAGGCGAACATACTCTCTTTCACCAGCGGGGAGCGCAGAATCGGGCTGTGAATAATTTCATCCGCACTGACCCAGTGGCAGCAGTCGATATCGCTGTCCTGCGGGTGTGTTTCACATTCACTCTCCAGCAGCACACGGAACAGAAAACGGATAAACGGCGTACCGTCCGGTGCGACCCACTGATGGATTTTCAGCAGGGCATCGGGGGTGGCACGGATCCCGGTTTCTTCATACAGCTCGCGCTCTGCGGCGGCAATCAGGGATTCTCCGGCTTCCAGATGTCCGGCAGGCTGGTTCCAGGTGGCGTTGCCGTTAACGGTTTCTTCCACTACCAGAAATTTTTCACCGGCGCTGACCAGGCAGGCCACGGTAATATGGGGCTTAAATGTCATTAATACTTCTCCAGTCACCGGGTTTCAGTGCGTCCAGGGTGTAATCGCCGATCTGCCAGCGGATAAGTCGCAGGGTCGGATGTCCGATATGTGCGGTCATCCGTCGCACCTGGCGGTTACGGCCTTCTCTGAGTGTCAGTTTCAGCCAGGTTACAGGGATGGATTTACGTTCACGGATAGGCGGATTACGCGGCCACAGCCATGCCGGCTCAGCAACAATTTCCGCACCGGCCGGGCGGGTCGGGCCATCATTCAGGGTGATACCTTTACGTAACTGATTCAGTGCATCCTCATCCGGTATCCCTTCCACCTGCGCGTAATACACTTTCTCTGCTTTATGATCCGGCTGTGTCAGCCGGGCCTGCAACACACCGTCATTCGTCAGGATCAATAACCCTTCGCTGTCGCGATCCAGACGACCGGCGGCATAAATATCGTTGATCGGAATATAGTCCTTCAGCGTATTTTGCCCGGGTTCACCGGTAAATTGAGGCAGTACATCAAACGGCTTATTAAACAACACTATTTTGCGCGGGCCGCGTTTACGGACAGGCTTATTCAGATGGCGTTGCGCTGCCGGATGTGAGTGTTTTTTTCCGGTCGTGCGGATTTTGGGTTGTATGACAGCCATGATATCTTTTTTATAAAAAATGAGACTTACATTATAGCTTAAAACAGTTAGGATTTGCGTGATGCAATTATTCAAGTAGTATTGACAGTGCCATTACAAAAAATTAACAAAGCATTGCGCTTACATAACATTAAGGAGAGGTTGATGGAAAGCAAAGTAGTTGTTCCGGCGAAAGGCGCTAAAATTACCATTGACGCACAAGGCAAATTAATCGTTCCGGACAATCCGGTTATCCCGTTTATTGAAGGGGACGGAATCGGGGCTGATGTCACGCCTGTAATGATTAAAGTTGTTGATGCCGCTGTAAAAAAAGCCTACGGCGGTAAGCGTGAAATCTCCTGGATGGAAATCTACACCGGTGAGAAATCCACAAAACTGTATGGCAGTGATGTCTGGCTGCCGGATGAAACCCTTGATTTTATCCGTGACTACCGTGTGGCTATCAAAGGCCCTCTGACCACCCCGGTCGGCGGCGGTATCCGCTCCCTGAACGTGGCACTGCGCCAGATTCTGGATCTGTATGTTTGTCTGCGCCCGGTACGTTACTACGCCGGTACGCCAAGCCCGGTAAAACACCCTGAACTGACGGATATGGTGATTTTCCGTGAAAATGCGGAAGACATTTACGCCGGTATCGAGTGGAAAGCCGGTTCTGCGGAAGCAGACAAAGTGATTAAATTCCTGCAGGACGAAATGGGCGTGACCAAAATCCGCTTCCCGCAGGATTGCGGTATCGGTATCAAACCGTGCTCCGAAGAAGGGACAAAACGGCTGGTACGCGCCGCGATTAACTACGCGATTGATAACGACCGTGATTCCGTCACCCTGGTGCATAAAGGCAACATTATGAAGTTCACCGAAGGTGCCTTCAAAGACTGGGGATACGAACTGGCACGTGAAGAGTTCGGCGGCGAGTTACTGGACGGCGGTCCGTGGTTAAGCCTGAAAAACCCGAAAACCGGCAAACAGATCATTATCAAAGACGTGATCGCGGATGCGTTCCTGCAACAAATCCTGCTGCGTCCGGCAGAATATGACGTTATCGCCTGTATGAACCTCAACGGCGACTATATCTCCGATGCCCTCGCGGCACAGGTCGGCGGTATCGGTATCGCACCGGGTGCCAACATCGGTGATGAATGCGCACTGTTCGAAGCCACCCACGGCACGGCACCAAAATACGCCGGTCAGGACAAAGTTAACCCGGGCTCAGAAATCCTCTCCGCCGAGATGATGCTGCGCCACATGGGCTGGTTTGAGGCTGCTGACTTAATCGTTAAAGGAATGGAAGGGGCAATCGCTGCCAAGACTGTGACTTACGATTTCGAACGCCTGATGGAAGGTGCTAAGCTCCTGAAATGCTCAGAGTTTGGTGATGCAATCATCAAACACATGTAATTAAGTTTACAGTGAGATAGTTAACGGGAACTTATTAGTTCCCGTTTTTTATTGTTCAGTCTGAAACGGTTATCAAAACTTTATCAAAACGAGTTATCAAAACCAGCCAAAATCTGTACGATTTACACCACTACTTTTATCCAATCTTTGCCGCGATCATCATGGTATTTATCGGTCTGTTGCTGGTTTTTGTGGCCCAGTCAGTTTTTGGTATTAATTCCCTGCTCCCGATATAAACGCTCGGATAATGATCGCATTTCATGAAATGTCGCCGGTGTTCCTTCTCCCCAGTCAATATCTGCTTTATTCCTGGCTTTTTTAAAATTGGTGGTCAGGGTGTTTGCTGTAACTTGTTCGCCGGGTTGTGATTGAGATGTACTTTTGGTGTAGTGAATAAGATATTTACTGACATATAAATCCCGGCATTTGGCAATAACTTCCCGCAGGCTGATATTTAATGCATTGCACCGCAAAGAAAGTGGAATAGCTAATTTCGCCCCGGTTTTTTCCTGTGAAATGTGCAGGTGTTCATCCCATATATCACTGAATTTCATTTCTGATATGTCACCGAGGCGCTGACCGGTAACAACGGCGAGTAGCATGGCATTTCCGAGGTACTTGTGATCCCGGCAGGCGATATCATAGATTTTCTGCCATTCTTCCAGATTAAGGCGCTGCCTGGTGATCCGCCGCCGCGGCTGTTTTGTGGCAAGGGCAGGGTTATATCCGGGCGGCACCTCCCCGGCGTGCTGCGCTTCTTTAAATACGTCGATAAGTACTGACCTGATAACTTGCGCCATCCTGTGTTGTCCGCTGGTTTTATATTGCTCAAGAATATCGGCAATATCTCTGGCATCGACCGCTGGTAATGATTTCTGTGACAGAGCGTGACGCATCAGAGCAACAGGTTTTTGTTTTTGCTTAAAGGTATTTGGCTTTATATCTCCGTCGGCCAGGCGTTCAGACTGAATTTTTTGGTATCTATCCAGCCAGGTACTTACTGTAATTTCCTTACCTTTGATTCGTGCAACACGATCACTTATCGCCATTACCTGACGGCTTCGCTGTTCAGCAAGCCGCAGATTGGCTTCTACCGCGATTGCTTTTGCTTCTTTTTCATCGTCACCGAGAGCATGAAAAGTCCCGGTGACGGGGTGTTTGTAGCGCCAGTAAACCTTGTTGGCTTTTCTGTTGAAAAGCGGATACAGGTTCGGGATATTGACGTTGTTTTTACGTGGTCTGGCAGCCATCGTTTAAAATCCTCAACAGTTTGGGGTTATCGCTTCCACTGGTAACCGGTGATGTTAAATTGCCGACAAGCTCGGCATCTTCTCTCACGCGCCAAATACCACCCTCTTTCTGTGCCGGAGGTAAAAACAGGCCGCCACGGGCATAACGCTGCAATGTCCCCAATTTAGGCGGACGGCTTCTGTACCGTTCTCCCGCCCATTCCTCCAGAGTTAACATTTGCATAATCTTCTCTCCACACATCGCCGTATACGATTAGAAGTTCTTTAATAAATGCTGGTGGATTGCGACCACGTAATTAACCTGGTGCAATGCATCATCCAGTGCATTGTGTGCTTCACCAACAAACGGGAAATCTTTTTTCGGGTTGATGCCGGCATTGCGACCAAGTTCGACAATGGTGCGCACATCCCGGTCATTCCAGTGCTTCCAGAATGGAGTTATTTCGCAACTTTCGTATGCAGTACGCAGGATCACATTATCGAAATTACTTCCGTTGCCCCATACCTGCACACGTTCTTCACAGAACTCAGAGGAAAACGAATTAAGTCGAGTCAGTGAAGCATGCAGATCAATCATTTTTGTGCCGTTAGTAATTTTTCCCCTGGCATTTTCACTTTTACCCAGCCACCACAGCACCGTATCAGCGTCGATACTACCGCCGTATTTTTCGCTGCTGCGAAGGTCGATCACTTCATAAAAAAGTGCATCATCAGTTACCCCAGAAACCATGTCGAACGGCACAGCAGCAATAGCCACGATAGCGGAATCAGGCTTGTTGCCCATAGTTTCAAGGTCAATCATCAGTTGTTTGAATTTATTCACTATCCTTATCCTTTGAAATTCTTACAAATAAGTATTTTCGCCTATCTTGGAAATTAATTATTACACTAATTTTCTTTGTGTTTCATGGTGTGTAAATTGTTTCATTCTTTATTTGAGTATTAATTCTGACCAATGTATTAAGTAAAAAAACACTTAATATAGGTAATGTTGATTATGCGTAATCATTTGGTTAATTTCATGAACATATTGCGTGTTGTAAGCTCATTATCAATCTTAGCCGCGATTCTATCGCTGGCAGGTTTAGCTTCATTGTTGGTAGTTTGACCTATTTTCTTTAAGTAATTATCTCGAATCGCGCCATAAACTGGTGATATGCCTGCGGTGGTGTTAGTGGCTGGATAATGATGTCATCATGCGGCGGAGCTGAATCCAGCATCGGCCAGTGGCTGCCTGGGTCTATCTCGAAGTCCCGCTTTTCGGTCGCCAGCATGACCAGATCGGCATAGTGAACATCAACAGTCATTGCTGGTGGTAATCCGAACTTCTCACGGATAACCGCTTCAATGCGTTTTTCCACAGCCTTGTAATCCGGCAGCATGGCTTTCAGCGGCGAGGGGATATCTTTGATATACGCCTCAGCAGCATCGTGCAGCAGGGCTTCCAGTGCGTATTTCCGCGGCACAATCTGGCTGACGTATACAGAGTGCTGAGCCACGGAATAGAAACTCTCCAGTTGCCCGGCAAACCGGCATTCATTCGACAGGCCGCGAGCAATATCTTCGATACAAATCTGATCCGGAGTGATATTGGTGAAATCAATATGTTTTCCGGTACTGGTTGCTATATATGACATTTATCTCTCCACGCAATTTAGATAATAAAAAGCCGTTACTTTTTATAAGTAATTAATTCCCTGGTGTTGGAATAATGGTTATTTCTTTTTTTATAATTCACAAAAACAAGTCCACCAGCGGTTATGCAAGGTATCTATCCGGCAGGACGATTTACGCCGGTGGACTTATGTTTGTAAAAAATGGCGGCCGGCTGGTGGACTGCACCGTGGTATGCACGGCCGCTAATGGTATTGCATGGTTATTGTTATAGGGTCGTTTACTCTTCACACATCAGTTATTGGTAACAGTCAGTATTGGTGATTGGCGGCAGGTGCTTATCTCCTGCTTCGGTAGCGAGAATCGAACCCGCCTCTACCCACTTTGCAGGGCGCTTTCACCAGATCGGCCTTACCGTCACGCTTGTTACACTGGGCCTAGGAACCCCGTCACACTCACGCCTATCGCATCAGCTTGCGCACTCACAAATCCCAATACTGACTGCGCCCATCTCTTCACGCAGTTATTCAGATACGCAGCCGTTACTGCGTGGTTACTGTTAATGCGCTGCGGTCTTCCCACTTGGCAATGTCTTCATCAAAGCGGTCCAGAACACGTTCGTGATCGCGGATTGCTCTTTCGCGTTCGGTGCGGAGTGATTGCAGTTTGTGAAAAGCCTGGGCTTTTTCGGTGATCCACGCGGCAACGTCGTCTACTGACATGTTGTTCGTGGTGATGATTGGTTCGGTTTGCATGATTAATCTCCTGTCTTCGTTGAGATAAGAATGCAACCAAAAGTAGATTATGTCAACTACTAAAAGTAGAAAATATGGGCGTAAAAAAACCAGCATGGGCTGGTTTTCATGTTTATGAGAAGTATTTAATTGCCAGCGGTATACTAATCAATAGCTTACCGTGAAAATACAATTCATGCATTTCATGCTCTTCGATGTGAAAAGGCGGATAAAAGTCATTGTCGGATATAACGGCCAGTTTGCGGCCTTTAACTTTTTGCAGGCGTTTAATGAACGTTGACCCTTCAAAATTAAAGACATAAATACCATCGCCAGTAAACTGTCCGACTTTAGTATCAATAAACAGCAAATCCTTTGGGTTCAGGGTCGGCGTCATGCTGTCACCATCCGCATTGATAATGACCACGCCCTCAAGCGTCCGGCGGCCAAACATTTCATATATACGGTCCTGAGGGATTTCGATTGATCTAATCACTTCTGGGAAGGGATTATTGATATAGCCATTCCCAGCAGATGCAAATGCCTCGATTTGCCTCACTGTAACAGTATCTGTAGCCATCTTGCCGACCGTTCCATCAGTGCACACACCATAATCAAGATATACAGGCGTCGACTTAACAACCTCAGCTACCCGCTCCATTTTATCGTCACGTGGCTTGGCGGAGCCTAAAGTATACCGGCGTGCCATTTCATACGTAACGCCTACACCCTCGGATAGCTGCTTAACGTCAACCCCCACATCAGTCATGCGCTGCACCAGTCGGTCGGCAAAGCTTTTGTATTTCGGAGTTTCTACCATAGGTAGAAGTCTATCCACTATACCCAAAATTGTCATTTCTATTATAAGTTGCCTTTATTCTCTACTTTGAGTAGTATTGTTTCATTGATAACAGGAGGCGCGAATGCAACAACAAAGCATTACAGAAAAGGCAATTGAAGCGGTGGGCTCACCATCAGCGGTATCTCGGCTGTTTGGGTTTAAATCACCTCAGTCTGTATTTAACTGGATCAAGAACAATCAGGTTCCGGCTGAAAGGGTTATCCACCTGTGCGAGTTGGGTAATTGGGTGATAACACCAAACCAATTACGTCCGGATCTCTATCCAAATGAGTCGGATGGATTACCTAACGATAGCAAAACCATCTGACCCAGTTAACTACAACCCAATCCGAAAGCGAGTAGGCAATGAAGAATGAATCACTGAAAGAAGTCGTAAAAAAGATGTGCTGCGCCATGCCGGGTGGGCGGGAAGCGCTGGCCGGTGCGCTGGGGATGTCACTGACGACATTCAACAACAACCTGTATGAGAAGAACGGCTGCCGGTTTTTCGACAATGACGAACTGGAAGCGATGGAAGATCTGACCAAAACCCGTCACCTGGTCGAATACCACATGGACCGCCACGGCATGACACCAATGCCGGATGTGTCACCCGAAGATATCGACAAAGTTGAATTATTTGATATCCGGATGACCCTTTCAGCCTTACGGGCAGATCTGGAATTACATATCGATAAAAGTCTGAAGGACGGAAAGTTAACCCGGGAGGAAGTCAGGGGGATGTATAAAAAATCAGGAAAGGTATTTGCTTACTTTTTGGGGTTTGTCGGGAGTCTTGACGCTGTATTCGGGGTTCCGGATGAAAAGTGAGACCACCGGTATACGGCCGGTGGCCTCGGTCGCGCCATATCAATTTGTGTGAAGAGATAAACGCATGAGCAGATTAACTCATTTGGCAGGCTTTGCGCAACTCCGTGTTGCTCCTGTAAAGGGTGGTAAAGACCCTGCCGCATTTGTTTATACGGTAAGAGTACCGGAAGGTTTCTCAGAAACAAACTACCAGTTTGTGAAGTGGGCGGTAGGTGATTTTAACCGTCTTGGTAAAACAGCAGGAGCCTCAGTATGAAAGAGACAGCTGACAATCTTGATCGGTATTACACAGACAGCCGCGGGCGGAAAGTTCACGTTGTCCGGTTTGACCGGCAGAACAGCCGGGTAATTTTCATGCGTGACGGTTATGAGCATCCGTGTTTTGAACCACTGAAAACCTTTCAGGAGCGGTATACACGTGTGGGTGAGGTGAAAGCATGAGTATGATTTTAACTGCGCGGGCCTTGCAGATAAAAACCGGCAACGCGCTGCGCAAACTGGTACTGGTAAAGCTGGCAGATAACGCCAACGACCAGGGCGAATCGTGGCCGTCCGTGCCGTACATTGCTGAGCAGTGCGAAATGTCAGAGCGCTCAGTGCAAAACCATATTAATGCCTTGGTGGAAATGGGGTTGGTTCGTATTGAGCCCCGGAAATCGGCCAACGGTCTTAACCAGTCAAATATCTATCATCTGCGTTTAAATGCTGCCGTTGTGAGTGGTGAATCTCCTGCACCATATGGTGCAAATCCTGCTGGGGTTAGTGGTGCAAATGGTTCCGGGACTGGTGCAGCAGATTCACCAGGTGGTGCAACTGGTTCCGATAGTGGTGCAGGAGCTGCACCCAGAATCAGTCATGATCCAGTCATAGATCCAGATAATAAAAATATTATCTCCCGCGATGAAAAAACTAACGTCAAAACCGCAATGCCGGAAAGCTTTGAACCGGGTTGTGATCATGTAGCAAAAGCTGAGGCATCCGGACTGGATGTTCAGGAAGAGTTTCAGAAGTTCAGCGACTACCACGTCAGCAAGGGTACGAAATACACCGACTGGCACCGTGCATTCAGCTACTGGCTTGGACAGGCTGCCAACTTCAAACGCAGAGCCGCCGGAAACAGCACTAACTCCGTAGAGCGTGATGAGTCATTCACCCGACTGATCGGCTCCCGTTCAAAACCACGTAACCGCACCGAGGAAATCGCGCTGGAAATGGCCGGGAAAACCGGCATCCGGACGCAGACCGAGTTTATGGGCCGCAAGACGTGGATTGATATCTGGAAACAGGCCACAGAGCAGGCCGCAAAAGAACGGGAGGCAACATGAACATGCGCTCAGAAAGCAAAGAGATTTACGGCGTGAGTGTGTTCCCGGTACTGGCTGTCCTGCATCAGATCCGCCGGTGGTGGGTACTGCGCGATATTCGTAAGGATTGGCATTTTCGCAACCTGGCAATCAAATGCTTACGTGGCCGACCTGATATCGCTGACTTTTTTAATATCAGAGATGAGTACACCCTGATTCGCCACAAGGTGAAGCACTACCAGCGTGAGGGGGTTATCTGATGGCAGTTCATACGAGTAATACTCCCGGGGAGTATAAAGACAGTTGGCAAACACCGGAGTGGCTTTTCACTGCATTGGATCTGGAGTTCGGATTTTATCTGGATGCTGCAGCGAGTGATATCAATGCACTTTGTTCCCGGTATCTGACTGAACAGGATGATGCTCTCAAATCGGAGTGGGTAAGTCATGGTGCCATCTGGTGTAACCCGCCATACAGCAATATCCGTCCGTGGGTGGAAAAAGCAGCCAAACAATCCCGCATGCAGAATCAGCCAGTCGTAATGCTGGTACCGGAAGACATGTCTGTTGGCTGGTTTCTGGAAGCACTGAAAACGGTTGATGAAATCCGGGTAATTACCGGAGGCCGTATCAATTTCGTTAATCCCGTCACCGGCGAGGAGAAAAAGGGTAACAGCAAGGGCTCCATGTTTCTTATCTGGCGTCCGTTTATCACCCCGCTCCGGTTGCCTTCCTTCGCGCTGAAACAGGAGATGGAAGCGATCGGGAATCAGTATCTTGCGGAGGTATCTGCATGATTCTCTATCTCAGAATTGCAACTGACATCCCGGCGGGTACTGCAATCACGACCCGCTACATCATGGACAAATACAAAGTGTCACGCAGTACAAGCCGGAACGCATTAGCTGTTCTGGCTCATATAGGTGCAGCTACGGAAATAAGCCGTATCCACACAGAAGGCACTGCTTACTCACTGTCGCCAGACGCGGCAGATAAGGCGAAAAAATACAGAAATCTGGTGATCATCATGCGGAAAAACCAGATTTATGTCAGGCGCAACAACGGGCCGATCCTGTCCAGTCCGGCTGATATGGCTGAACGCGGGTTTGTATCTGCGCATAACCGGTTATTTTCGACACTGGCGGCAAAGCGCCGGGAGATGAAACAGGGCAGCGGGGTGATGTCATCATGTTCAGCACAATAACCCTCACTCTCCCTTTCCCGCCCAGCATGAACACTTACTGGCGCTCCCCATCGCGGGGAGCTTTAAAAGGCCGGGTGCTGATCAGTGAAAGCGGCCGCCGGTTCCGCCTGAATGTTATTGCTGACATCCTGGAGCATTTTAACGGCCGGACACCGAAACCGGTCACCGGTCATATCAGCCTGAAGCTGGTGTTGTTTCCGCCGTCGAACCACCGCCGTGATCTGGATAACTTTATCAAAGCAATACAGGACGCACTGACACATGCCGGTATCTGGAATGACGACAGCCAGGTAAAGCATCTTGATATTGAATGGGGTGAAAAAGTCGCTGGTGGTAAATCCGTGGTGACGATCAGCTCCTATGTGAAACGCGCAGTATACGGCTGCGCTTAATGAGTGGAGAGATAAATATGCAGCAGATTACCCACGGTGTCAGCATTTCGCCTGTGATGCACAATCAGGCGGTAACGATGTCCAGCCGCGAGATTGCCGAACTGACCGGCAGTCGTCACGGTGATGTAAAGCGATCGGCAGAACGGCTGAATATTGCCGGGATTTTAACTACGCCGTTGGCGGAGTTCGATTTTGAGCATAACGGGAATACCTATACTGAGTACCGTTTCAACAAACGTGACTCCCTGGTGCTGGTGGCCAGACTGTCCCCGGAGTTTACCGCCAGGATTGTCGATCGGTGGCAGGAGCTGGAAGAGCAGCTTCAGCCGAAAATACCGCAGTCCTATACAGAGGCTTTACGCCTGGCGGCAGATCTGAATGAGCAGCTCGAAGAAAAATCCCGCGCACTGGAATTGGCGGCCCCGAAAGCGGAATTTGTCGATCGGTATGTTGATACCACCGGCTCAATGACATTCCGTCAGGTGTGCAAATTACTGAAAGTGAAAGAACCGGAATTCCGGCTGTTCCTGCAGGAGCAAAAAATCATGTACCGCCTTGGTGGTTCGTGGTCGGCATACCAGTGCCATATTGACGCCGGGCGGCTTGAGATTAAGACCGGCACCAGCCAGACGAACAACCATTCATTTTCACAGGCGCGGTTCACACCGAAGGGCGTGAAGTGGATTGCCGGGCTGTGGGGTACCTCTCAGGTTGAAGGAGCTGTTTCCTGATGAATTACCTGTTAACCGGCTTCGTTCAGAAAGATGCCCGGATCCTGATGTTTAATTCGGGCACGGAGATCGGCAATTTCCGGAACGGTGCCCGCTATGTGGTGAGCGCGGCTCCGCAGTCCATGAATGGCATTCCGTCCGGCCTGGTACCGGCAGATGCACAGCCACTGCTGACAGATGAGCGGGTGCTGCGTTTCCTGGATAATCCTGCCGTGATAAAAGCCGCCGGCGGTCTGTCCGGTTCCCGTCATTACGTTAAATCAGTGGCCCACTGCCAGATTGACGATCCGGAGAACCCTTATCACCATCACGAACTGACCATGACCCGCCATAAAGACGGTTTTATCCGGACGTGCTGGCACCACGACAACATCATCCGGAAAGGGGGCGTCCACCAGCAGCAGGCGGACGACATTCTGTTATGTAATCAGCGGGCACTGGTTGCACGAAGCATCTTTACCGATCTGCGGTTGCCTGCCGGTCATCTTCTTAATTCTTCCGATTTATTTACCTGGTCTGTAATGCGCCGTGTCAGTGATTATCTTCCGGCCTTTATCAGTTCCTACATTCTGATGCAGACACCGGAAGAAGAGATAGCCGGTACCATGACCGAGCATTCTATTGTTCACCGGCCGCGCTCACACAGCCAGGCTGTTCAGGAAATCGTAGAGCAGATAAAGCCTGTTGTTGTTCCGGAGATAGAGCCGGAGCCACCAGCAAGCTTTATGCGGATCCCGAAGTTGAAGCGCTGGGAGTGTCAGAAGTACCTGCAGTGGGTGAAGAGTCAGCCGTGTTGTGTGTGCGGACAGCAGGCGGACGACCCGCATCACATCATCGGGCACGGCACCGGCGGTACCGGTACAAAAGCACACGACATTTTCACCATCCCGCTGTGCCGTATTCACCATGACGAGTTACACCGCGACCCCGCAGCATGGGAAGCAAAGCATGGCAGCCAGCTGGAGTTGTTATTTAAGTTTATGAACCGGTCATACGGGATCGGCGTTTTTGGTTAATGCGCTGTACGGAGCGCGGAGAGATAAACGATGATTGAACACGATTTGCAGTACCTGCGGGATATGGCGACTATCGCAATGACTGACCACAGCAGCAGAAACAAAGGCCAGCTTGAAGCATTTGAGGGATTTGTATTGGCAAACACAACGCGCTACCCGCGAAGAAAGCCCCGTGATATTACCGTGAACGGCAGAAAGGTAAGCCGGGAGACTGAGGCGGTATCCTGCTGGTCAACACACTATTCTGTGTTACCGATGCCACCTATTGACCGGGTGGACTATCAGAACTGCTCATGGCGGCGGGCAATTATGGAACTGGATGAGGCAGAGCAATCCTGGCTGCTGTATTGCTACGGTAAGGAACTGAAGTTCTCACACCAGACCGCTATCACCGCCTATGTATGGGATGAAATGCAGGAGCGGATTAAAGGTCGTCGGGTATCGAAAAAAGTGAAAGAGCGACTCAGGGCGCTGGTATGGCTGGCAGTGCAGGACTATACCCTGAACAAGGACGGGTATTACTATCAGTCTGAACTGGCTGAACTGGTGGGTGTGGCTTCTGATAACTGGTGCAGGAACTACAAAACACACTGGCAGGAACTGCTATTGATCTGTAAAACTCTGGACTGCGGGGCATTACGGAAAATGAGAAACAACCGAGCGGAAATATGGCGCAAAAATGCAGCTATAACTTGCAAAAGTCAATAATTTGAGTCATATTTAATAGTAATTTGATATGTTGTCATAATTGTATGTAAGCCTCGCGAATGCGGGGTTTATATACTTTAGCTATTTGCTAATTTGGCATGTAAAGTTAAGTGGCTTATGGATTCAATAAAAAAATTTATTAGTTACGCAGTTACAGTAGTAACGCTACTTTCATCGGTGATAGCGTCTATTTATGCGGTTAAGGCATATAACACAACTTTGGAAATTTCATTTCCAGAAAAAAATGCACATAGTTGGCCTGCTGTAATTGAAAGTATGAGCGAGGAAAGTAACCAGTTTATTGATTTTCTTGGAGATAATTTACATAAAACCGTTTATATAAATATCATTCTTGATTCATCGGTAAGTGTCGATGAAGATGATGAATTTTATGATCAGGATGATGCTGAATCGCTGAAATCCACCCCAGAAGATAAAAATGATAAAGAAGAAAGTTATTTCAAGAAACGATCTATGACTATCTGGACGGATTGTGCTGATGAGCATAAGGAAGAAGATCCTTTGGAGTGGCCTATGTGTACCGGTGTAACAATTCAATTCCAGAAAAGTGGCAGCGATGACGCTGATCTTTACTGGTATAAAGGTGATTACAAATTGAGTGGGTATTTTTCCGTAGTCGGATTCTCTGGTCCATATCAAGGGATGATGGACGTGGTTTTGAGGGGGGAAAATATCAAGTGATAATCAGGTCATAAATAACGTACGAACAGAGATATTAAACATCACTGTGAATAGGTCGCCATGTGCGGCCTTTTTTCATATTACGCCGCCACCGTATCAATCACCTCGTTATCATTTAACACAAGAGCTGTGTGCGGCTTTTATCTGCATGATTATCTAATCGTGCTCATGTAGGCAGCTTGTGTCACTGATTGCTGGTTAAATTACCAGATAACCACCTATAAGCAATATTGATATTATAATCATAAAATCAATAGGTAGTATCAGTGTCGAAGCGGCGTACATTGTAGGGTGGTATTATTTTATAGCGTTTACTCTATGCGTGTACAAATAAAACAACATAAAATGCTTAGGGGATGGGTTTGAAAGAAGATACTATAACCATCAATTCGGAAGATGATGTTTTTAGACTGGTGGCGCAGTACGCTGAAGGTCATGAAATTCCGGAAAATGTAACATTTGAAGGCTGGCCGAATTTAACTTTTAGGCTTACAGGTAATAAGTTTAATAAAAGTATCACGCCATCTGTAATGAAGGGCTTTATTGATATGCAGTCACATATCAATAAAGCGTACGCAGCTTTTAAATATGGCGATCAGAACAGACGTTTGTCTAAAGAGGAGCTGGACTCGATAGAGTTGGTTATAACTATCGAGGAAGGTTCATCTATAATTGAGATCAACATTGGTGGTTTTTTAGAATCGCTTAAAAAATCGGTACTTAAGAAAATGACAGGAAAACAGATAGCAATAACAGTGATAAGCGCTGCGTTCATCTGGGGAGCGTCTTCTTCTTATAAGTATTACCTAGATACTATGCGAGAAATAAAACTGACCGAAATAAGTAAAGAAAGTGAAAAGCAGACACTGGAATCAATCAGATTTATGTCTGAACAGGAGTCTAAGCGTATGGAGCTCCTTACAGGAGTTATTGAGTCCATACCTCAACTCAAGCAACAAAATGAGATCGCCACTGAATCAAAAACTAATTTATTAAAAAACCTGAATAAAGCTGACACCATCGAGTTCGATGATGTTGTGTTAGATAATGAATTAGCCAAAGAATTAACATCAACGAAACGCAAAACTTACGCTGAAAGAAGAGTTGATGGTATATATAAAGTTGTTAAGGTTGAGCCGGGTGATCCTGCGCCATTTAAGGTTACAGTGAAAAATGTGGCTACGGGTGAGCTTGTTAGCTGCGTGGTTCAGGATGTATTTTTAGACGAAAAAGAAAACAAAGAAATAATTCAACAAGGTGAGTGGGACAGAGAGCCAATCAAGCTGACTATAAACGCCAAAGTATTGGGTGATGAAATAAAATCGGCAATCATTATTAAAGCTGAAAAGATACCCGAAAAGAAACCTGAAGAATGATAACCAACCCGCTCCGGCGGGTTTTTTATTGCCCGCAACAATAAGAGCATTGGAATACGACAGGCTCATTACCTAATCCGCATTCAGTCACAGTGCTCTTTTTCTTGCTTTCCCGCCGCTGGTGGGATTATCCGAACAATGCCGCAGCCACCTCACTTTAACCGTCTGTAACAATATAAACCGGTTGCGGCATTTCCCTATCAATTCACACACGGAACACTCCGCAGGGGGTGGGTATGCGTATGCCAGACAAAATTGATTGGTGGGAGCAGATATTTCGCTGGCTGCAAAATGCTCTCCCGTTTATTGGCGGTTTTTCCTTTTCGGCGGCAATGGCTTATATCCGGGAACGCAGGCTGGGGACGCGCTGGCGGCAGTCATTGGGTGAAGCCATTATGTGCGGCCTGCTGAGTGTCGGAACGATAAGGCTCATTGACTGGTGGTTTTCCCGTAGCGGGGATGCGGAGTCATGGGCGGTGTTAGCGGAATTCAGCGGCGTAATGATTGGCTTCCTGGGCACGAAAAAAGTGTATGCCTTACTCGAGTGGGGTATGCGTGTTGTTAAAAATCGTTTTGGAGCAAAACAATGACAACTGAACCAATGTGGATAACCGAAGCCCGAAAAGAAATCGGCGTATCAGAACATACAGCAGCAGGCTGTGCAGCAGTTGATCAGATGTGGATTGACAGCAAACTGCGCGGGCTGGTTGGCACTGCACGTAAAGTCCCATGGTGTGCAGGATTTGTGAATGCCATGCTGGAGCGTGCCGGAATCTACTCAGCCCGCACTGATTCCTCACGTTCATATCTGACGTTCGGTGACAAGCTGGAAGAGCCTGCATATGGCTGTATCGTCACATTCTCCCGCACCGGCGGCGGTCATGTTGGCTTTGTGGTCGGTAAAACAGAATCCGGTAACCTGATGGTGCTGGGCGGTAATCAGTCAGATGCAGTTAATATCAAGGCATTCAAAACTGACCGTGTTACCGGTTACCGCTGGCCGTCAGGTGTACCACTGGATACCCGCACATTGCCTGTAGGTAATGCCGATCTGTCAGTGAAAGAGTCATGAAAAAGGCAATCACGATATTATTTAACGGATGGGTGTGGGCTGTCATGTTCTTCGGTCTGTGGGTGTTCAGCCTGCTGTCAGCGGAACAAGCGGAAGGCCAGCACAAAGACAAAGTTATCACTGACCAGCAAAAGGTGATTGATAACGCTTACACCAGCATCGATATCCTTGACCGCGTGGCCGCCTCGAACACCAACCGGAGCATGCGCAACGAGGCGCAATCACAGGAGAAGCAGATTGAATACCGTACCATTATCCGGAAAGAGCCTACCTGTAATCTGTATATTCCTCAGCCTGTTTCTGACGGGCTGCTCAGCCACGTCTACGCCATCCGTGAATCAGCAATGCGTTCCAATCCCGGCATCACTGACACAACCGGTGCTGGCACCGCTACCACCCGCCGACTGACATACTGCCAGGCGGTTGAGTGGATAGAGCCATTGTTGACCGCGTTGGATAAGGCGAATGGGCAGTTGATTGGTATCAGAAAGACTAAGAGCCAATGATTCTTAATTAATATTAAATGCTAACTACGGTATTAAATTGAAACAACATATCTTGTTCAAGATCATATTCATTCTCATATTTGAAGTAGTACCTGTATTCCCAAGGTTCTTTAGTCCAAATTTTATTTATTGAGCTGTATGAATAATAGTGTTCATTATTATCATCTGATTTTAGTATCATATCCTTATCTGAATTCAGGTTTAACCCTTCAAATAACAAAGCTGATTCGTTTTCTTGGTTTGATATTGAGCCTGATATTCTTAATGTGAATTGAGTGATATCTTCATTTAATAAATTCATGATTTCACATGGGGATATTTGTTCCATTATATCGTTTCCTTTTGTTAAAATTATTGTTGTGTTTAATCTTAAGTCGCATTTAACCGTAAGTTGTATTTAATTGGTGTAGTTTAATTTAAAAAAGAATAACCATGATTTTAAATTGGTTATCAAGGTTGTTTTTATTTCTGTTTTTATTTCTGTTTTTATTTCTGTTTTTATTTTAACACAAACTTTTGAAATTTCTCAAAAAATCACAGGTTTCATAAAAATAGATATTATTTTGTTGTTTTATTTGATGGAGTATACATTAAGGAGCCAACTATGCCACCACGAATCCCCCGCGCCTGCCGCAAACGTGGCTGCGCAAAGACAACCACTGACCGCAGTGGTTACTGCAACGACCATATCAATACCGGCTGGGAGAGCCACCAGCAGGGCAAAAGCCGCCATGAACGCGGCTACGGCACCAAATGGGACAAACTCCGTGCGGTTATCCTGACAAGAGACTCGCACCTGTGTCAGCAATGTCTGCGTGAAGGGCGGGCAACGGAGGCGAAGACAGTCGACCACATCACCCCCAAAGCACATGGAGGTACTGATGCGGAAAGTAATCTGCAGAGCCTGTGCTGGCCATGTCATTACCGTAAGACAGCGACAGAACGCAATCGCGGCTGACTGCTCATGATGTATGGGGGAGGGGGAGGTTGAATCCCTGCCGCCCCACGCCTGGAGGACCGCCGCCTTACCTCTTTTCAGATCGCCGCAGGTTAGAAAACTTTTTTCCGGGATCCCCGGATGGGAATCAATAGGAGAAAACGATTATGTCGGGACCACCGAAAACCCCGTCTCACCTGCATTTGGTCAGGGGTAACCCATCAAAACGCCCGATCAATAAAAAAGAACCAAAACCGCCGTCAGGGGTACCCCCAACTCCGAAGCATTTTACCAAGCAGGGGAAATACTGGTTTAAGCGGATCGGGGAAGAACTCGACGCCATGGGCGTGATGAGTTCGATGGATGCCAAGGCGCTGGAACTGCTGATCGAGGCATACACCGAATACCGGCAGCACTGCGATACGCTGGATGAACAAGGCTATACCTACACCACAGAAAGCGAAGGCGGCACACTGATAAAAGCACACCCGGTGGCGGCAATGAAAGCCGATGCCTGGAAACGGATCCGGGCAATGCTGGGTGAATTTGGTATGACCCCGGCGTCCCGCTCGAAGGTAACGATTAACACACCAGCCGAAGAAGACCCTTTCGAGGCATTTATGAAAAAGCGCAAATGATGAATGGCAACCGTAGCAGATGGGATCCGGTACGCCGAACAGGTGGTTGCCGGAGAAATAGTTACGGGCGAACTGATACGCCTGGCGTGTCAGCGGTTTCTTGATGATTTAGAGCGCGGCCCTGAGCGCGATATCTTTTTCATTGAAGAACGCGCCCAGCATATTCTGGATTTTTACCAGTTCGTCCCGCACGTCAAAGGGGCGCTGGCAGGTAAGCCGATAGCGCTGATGCAGTGGCATACCTTTATTCTGATTAATATCTTTGGCTTTGTGATCCCGCTGGTTGATGAACTCAGTGGTGAGGCTCAGTACGACGATGACGGCGATCCGGTACTGGTTCGCCGTTTCCGTACAGCCTATAACGAAGTGGCGCGTAAAAACGCCAAATCCACACTTTCATCCGGCATCGGTCTGTATATGACCGGCGCTGACGGTGAGGGTGGTGCCGAGGTTTACTCGGCAGCTACCACCCGAGATCAGGCCCGTATCGTGTTTGAAGATGCAAAAAACATGATCAAAAAGGCCAAAAGTTCACTCGGTCGTCTGTTTGAATTTAATAAGCTGGCGATTTACCAGGAGCGGTCTGCATCCAAGTTTGAGCCGCTTTCCAGTGATGCAAACAACCTCGACGGTCTGAACATTCACTGCGGCATTGTGGACGAACTTCACGCCCACAAAACCCGTGATGTGTGGGATGTGCTGGAAACTGCGACCGGTGCCCGTCTGCAATCGCTTCTGTTTGCGATCACCACAGCGGGATTTAACCGCGAAGGTATCTGCTACGAACTGCGGGATTACGCTATCAAGGTGCTGCGGGGCGTGGTGGAGGATGACACCTTTTTCGCGGCAATTTACACACCGGATGAAGATGATGATCCGTTTGATGAATCTGTCTGGATAAAGGCCAATCCGGGGCTGGGTGTCTGTAAGCGTTTTGATGATATGCGCCGCCTGGCGAAAAAAGCAAAAGAGCAGATTGCCGCCCGGCCCAACTTTCTGACCAAACACCTCAATATGTGGGTTAACGCGGAGTCGATTTGGATGGACTCAGGAAAATGGGATAACTGCCCGGAGAATGCGCCGGATGATGAACTGAAAAATTACCCTGTCTGGGTCGGCGTTGACCTGGCAAATAAAATCGACGTGGCCGCAGCAATTAAGGTTTATGAAGATCCGCGCGGACAGGTGCATGTTAAGTGCAAATTCTGGCTGCCGGAAGACCGGATCGAAACCGCACCGAACCATATTGCGGAGCTGTACCGGAAATGGGCGGCTGCCGGACATCTTGAACTGACTGACGGCGAGGTTATTGATCATGACATTATCAAAGCCGACATTCTGGCATGGTGCGAAGGTGATGACCTGTGTGAGCTCGGGTTTGACCCGTGGAGCGCGGTGCAGTTCTCACGCCGCCTGGCGGAAGAGGGTATCCCGCTGGTGGAAGTGGCGCAGACAGTGAAAAACATGTCTGAATCCATGAAAACAGTTCAGGCCGATGTCTATTCCGGCAAATTTCACCATGATCACAACCCGATGATGTCCTGGATGATGTCGAATGTGACCGTAAAACCGGACAAAAACGACAACATTTTCCCGAACAAATCGACACCGGAAAACAAAATCGACGGACCGGTTGCGCTGTTTACTGCCAAATCACGCCAGATGGTGAACGGCGGGGAGCAGGAACAAAGTCTGTCCGATGTTTTATCTTCCAGGGGCTTACGCTCACTCTGAGGAAATCCAATGAAATTACTGACTATTACCGCCCTGCTGGTGGGGATTGCGGGTGCCTGTCTGCTGGCGTTCGGTGCCTGGCTGCTGATGCCTGCTGCCGGGTTTATCACAGCCGGCGGTTTGTGCCTGCTCTGGTCATATCTGGTATCAAAATCAGCGGGAAGCCTGAATAACAACGGAGGATCATAATGTTCTTTCCCGGTTTATTCAGAAAATCCGATACGGGTATGAGTTCGTCAGAGCTCAGCGAAATGATCGGTCTGACCTATGACACCTATACCGGCCGCCGGGTCAGTCCGCAACTGGCAATGCAACTCACTGCGGTATTTAGCTGTGTTCGCGTACTGGCTGAGTCAGTCGGCATGCTGCCGTGTTCTCTTTATGAGCAGCTTGACAGAGGGAACCGGCGGGCGGTCCGTGAGCGGCTGAACAAACTGCTGTCAACCAAACCCAACAACTACATGACACCGCAGGAATTCTGGGAATTACTGATCGCCTGTCTGTGTCTGCGCGGCAATTTTTATGCTTATAAAGTCAAGGCGCTGGGGGAGGTAGTGGAGCTGCTGCCGCTGGATCCGTCCTCGGTTACACCAAAACTGAACAGTAAGTGGGAACCGGAATATCAGGTTACTTTTCCGGATGGAAAGCGCGATACGCTGACACAGGATGATATCTGGCATGTACGGATTTTCACCCTGGACGGATTAACCGGACTCAGCCCGATAGCGTATGCAAAACAGGCTGTCGGTCTGGGGCTGGCAACGGAGGAGCACGGCTCACGTCTGTTCGGGAACGGTGCGGTAACCAGTGGCGTTCTGCAGACCGACCAGTACCTGAAGGACGATGCCTGGGAGCGGCTGAAAACTGACTTTGAAAACCGGCATCAGGGGCTGGCGAATGCGCACAAACCCATGATTCTTGAGATGGGACTGAAATGGCAGCAAATCAGCATGACATCAGAAGATGCGCAGTTTCTTGAAACCCGCAAATTCCAGCTTGAGGAAATCTGCCGTATTTTCCGTGTGCCGCTGCACATGATCCAGAACACCGACCGGGCAACGTTCAACAACATTGAAAACCTCGGGATCGGATTTATCAACTATTCCCTGGTGCCATACCTCACCCGCATTGAACAGCGCATTAATGTCGGGCTGGTAAAACCGTCAAAACAGGGCGTTTTTTACGCAAAATTCAACACCGGAGCACTGTTGCGCGGTGATATGAAGTCACGGTTTGATGCTTATGCCACCGGTATTAACTGGGGGATCTATTCGCCCAATGAATGCCGGGAGCTGGAAGAACTCAACCCGCGTGATGGCGGTGATATCTGGCTGACACCGATGAATATGACCACAAAACCGGAGAGCACCCCGGAAAAAGAGGAAAAGCAGCATGTCGATGATGACTAAACAGCGGCTGGACATACCGCTGAAAATAAAGTCGGTCACTGAAACCGGCGAGTTTGAAGGATACGGATCGGTTTTCGGCGTGAAGGACAGCTACAGCGATATTGTCGTACCCGGCGCTTTTCAGGCATCACTGAATGAATGGCGGGAGAAGGGCAGTCTTCCGGCCATGCTCTGGCAGCACCAGATTTCCGAACCGGTCGGTGTATATACCGAAATGCGGGAGGATGACACCGGCCTGTATGTCAAAGGGCGGTTA